>NZ_JAAGPS010000071.1:0-39016 GCF_017105025.1 Paraburkholderia sp. Ac-20336
GTTGCAGGCGGACGAGACCCTGCTCGTGCTCGGCGCGGCCGGCGGCGTCGGGCTCGCGGCGGTCGAGATCGGCAAGGCGCTCGGCGCGCGCGTGATCGCGGCGGCGTCGAGCGACGAGAAGCTCGCGACCTGCGTGAAGCACGGCGCGGACGCGACCATCAACTACGCGAGCGAAGACCTGCGCGAGCGCATCAAGGCGCTCACCGACGGCAAGGGTCCCGACGTGATCTACGACCCGGTCGGCGGCGTGTATGCGGAGCCCGCGTTTCGCAGCATCGGCTGGCGCGGACGCTATCTCGTGGTCGGTTTCGCGAACGGCGAGATTCCGAAGCTGCCGCTCAATCTGATGCTGCTCAAGGGCGCGAGCGTGGTCGGCGTGTTCTGGGGCGATTTCGCGAAGCGTGAGCCGCAGCGCAATCAGGCGGCGTTCGAGCAGATGACCGGCTGGATTCGCGAAGGCAAGTTGAAGCCCTATGTGTCGGCCCGCTATGCGCTCGACGACACCGGCCGCGCGTTGCGCGACATGGCCGAGCGTCGCGTGATCGGCAAGGTGGTGATTACGCCGTAACTACGCCTTGGCTACACCGTGACGCAGCATGAAAAACGGCGCGCAGACTGAACAACGTTGTCAGACTCCGCGCCGTTTGTTTTTTTGGCGGCCCTTGCGCGTGTTGGCCGGGTGCGTTTTTTTGCGCGCGGTGCGGTGCCCCACTCCTCACACACCCGCCCTGTCCTCACAGTTTTTCGGTATCCCCCGTGCGCGGCTGCCACTTCATCAGGCGCCGCTCGCCGAGTCCGACGACCCCATCGAGAATCAGCGCAAACGCGGTCAATACGAGAATCCCCGCGAACACGGTGTTGATGTCGAAGGTGCCCTCGGCCTGCAGGATCAGATAGCCGACGCCGCGCGCCGAGCCGAGATACTCGCCCACCACCGACCCCACGAAGGCGAGCCCGACCGACGTATGCAGGCTCGAAAACACCCAGCTCATCGCGCTCGGCAGATAAACGAAGCGCAGCAGCTGCTTGCGGTTCGCGCCGAGCATGCGCGCGTTCGCGAGCACGACCGGGCTCACTTCCTTCACGCCCTGATAGACGTTGAAGAACACGATAAAGAACACCAGCGTGACGCCGAGCGCGACCTTCGACCAGATGCCGAGGCCGAACCACACGCCGAAGATCGGCGCGAGAATCACGCGCGGCATCGAGTTCGCGGCCTTCACGTACGGATCGAACAGCGCGCTCGCCACCGGCGCGAGCGCGAGCCACAGGCCGACGCCGAGCCCGAGCGCGGTGCCGAGCACGAACGCGAGCACGGTCTCGACGAGCGTGATCCACAGATGCAGATAGATTTCGCCGCCCGTGAACCACTCCCAGATCCGTTGCAGCACTTTCTGCGGCTCGCCGAAGAAGAACGCGGCCTTGTTCGGATCGTCGAAATAGAACGGCGGCAGGAGCGTCGGGCTCGTCAGCACGTACCAGAGCACGAAGCACAGTACGAGCAGCAGCCATTGCCAGATCACCAGATTCGCCCGGCTCGGGCGCAACGTCTTCCACATGACTTGGTTTGCCTTCGACGATGGTTGAACGCGTCTTCTTTTTCGATGTGCATGGCCGCCTGCCCGGCAGGCTTATACGGCGGTCAGTTGCTGCTGATACCCCTTCAGCACCTCGTCGCGCAGCACGCTCCAGATCTGTGCATGCAGTTCGACGAAACGCGGATGCGAGCGAATCTCGGCGACGTCGCGCGGACGCGGCAGGTCGATCCTGAATTCGCCGATCGGATGCGTGCCCGGTCCCGCCGAGAGCACGACGACGCGGTCCGACATCGCGATCGCCTCGTCGAGATCGTGCGTGATGAAGAGCACCGCCTTGCGCTTCGCGGCCCACAGATCGAGCAGCTCGTTTTCCATGAGCTGGCGCGTTTGAATGTCGAGCGCGGAAAACGGCTCGTCCATCAGGATGATGTCGGGATCGAGTATCAGCGTCTGCGCCATCGCGACGCGCTTGCGCATGCCGCCCGAGAGCTGGTGCGGATAGCGGTCGCCGAAACCGCCGAGACCGACGCGCTTTAACCATTCGTCGGCTTTCGCGCGCGCGTCGGCCGCCGGTTCGCCGCGAAACGACAGGCCGGCCATCACGTTGTCGATCGCCGAGCGCCACGGCATCAGCGCGTCGGCCTGGAACATGTAGCCGGCGCGCCGGTTCAGGCCATCGAGCTTTTCGCCGAACACGCTGACTTCACCCGCCGACGGCTGCAGCAGACCCGCGCCGACGTTCAGCAGCGTGGACTTGCCGCAGCCGGTCGGCCCGACCACCGAGACGAACTCGCCCGGCTCGATGCGCAGCGTGGTGTCCTTGACCGCCGTGTAGCGCTGCGCGCGGTTATCGCGCGCGGCAAACGTGCAGGTGATGTTTTCCAGCGCCAGGGCGGCAACGGTCATCGTTCGGCTCGCTTCGGGGATCGGGATCGGTCGGGTTTCAGGTTCGGGCGGAGTGCCGCGGCGGCGAAGGCTCCGGGAGTGGCATGGACAGAACCCGCCATGCCATCCGGATCGCTCCCGAGGCGCTCGCACGCCGCCCTGTTTATGCCTTGACGGTCGCCAGCGCCTTCTTCACGAAGTCGTTGGTCCAGGTCTTCGACAGATCGATCTGCGCGTTCTGCACAACCGGATCGAAGGCCTTCAGCGTCTTCAGCGAGGTCGCGGGACCGCCGGCGGGCATCAGGCCGTCGGGCGACATCGCTTCGCGCACGTGCTGCCATGCGTCGAGATAGAGCGCGCGGTCGCCGAGCAGATAGCTCTCCGGCACCGTGTTGATGAGTTCGCTGCCACTCGCGTTCTGCAGCCACTTGAGCGCGCGCACCATCGCGTTGGTCAGCGCCTGGGTCGTGTTCGGGTTCTTCGTGATGAAGGCCTGCGACGCATACAGACAACCAGCGGGCATATCGCCGCCGAACACGCTGTGCGTATCGGCAAGCGTGCGCGTATCCGAGACGACGCGCACGTCGCCCGCGCGCTCGAGGCGCGTCACGACCGGATCGAGATTGGCGATCGCGTCGATCTGCCCGGACTGCATCGCGGCGATCGCGCCGGCGCCCGCGCCGACGCCGATGAACGCGACGTCCTTCGCACTGAGCCCCGCTTTCGCGAGCACGAAGCTCGCCATGATCGACGTCGACGAACCCGGTGCGGTCACGCCGATCTTCTTGCCCTTCAGATCGGCGATCGACTTGTAGTTCGGCATCGTCTTCTTCGACACCGCGAGCACGATTTGCGGCGCGCGCCCTTGCAGCACGAATTCGCGGAAAAACTGCTTTTGCGCCTGCAGCAGCAGCGTGTGTTCGAACGCGCCGGAGACCACGTCCGCGCTGCCGCCGACCGCCGCCTTCAGCGCCTGCGAACCGCCGGCGAAATCGGAAATCTCGACGTCGAGCCCTTCGTCCTTGAAGTAGTTGCGGCGCTCGGCGATCGTGAGCGGCAGGTAGTAGAACAGATTCTTGCCGCCAACCGCGATCGCCACCTTCGTGGTTTCAGGCTTGCCCTGCGCAAAGGCAAGCGGCATGGTGGCGAGCGTGGCGCCCGCGAGCGCGACGCCGCCGGCAAGGAAGGTTCTGCGTTGCATGGTCTGTTGTCTCCAGATTTTTGTTGTCCGGTTTTCCCGGCGTCGGTCGTGGCGGCGTTCTTTGCGCCGCCTGTCGTATCACCTGTCGTGCCGCTTCCCGGATCGCCTGTTGCGTTCGCCTCAAACGATCTGCGTCAAACGATCTGTTGCGTATGCAGCCTTGCAATGTCGTCAGCATCATAACCTAGCGATTGCAGGACTTCATCGGTATGTTCACCCAGTGCGGGACCAAGCCAGCGCGTCTCGCCGGGCGTCGCCGAGAGCTTCGGCGTGACCGCCGGCAGCGTGATTTCGCGGCCGTCCTGCCACTTGAAACTCTGGATCATCTGCCGCGCGATGAACTGCGGATCGGCGAACATATCGGCCACGCTGTAGATGCGCCCGACCGGCACGTCGGCCGCGTTGAGCACCGCGAGCGCCTCGTCGATCGTGCGCGTGGAGAGCCACGCGGCAATCGCAGCGTCGATCTCCTGGGTGCGCGGCACGCGGCCGTCGTTATGCGCGAGCGCCGGGTCGTTCGCGAGATCGTCGCGTTCGATCGCGCTCATCAGGCGCTTGAAGATCGGGTCGCTATTGCCGCCGATCACGATGCTGCCGTCACGACACGGATACGTGTTCGACGGCACGATGCCCGGCAGCGACGCACCGGTGCGCTCGCGCACCATACCGTACACACCGTACTCGGGCACCACGCTTTCCATCATGTTGAAGACGGCCTCGTACAGCGCGACGTCGACGACCTGCCCCTTGCCGCCGTTCACCTGCTTGTGATGCAGCGCCATCAGCGCGCCGATCACGCCATGCAGCGCCGCGATCGAATCGCCGATCGAAATGCCGATGCGCGGCGGCGGCAGATCCGGATAGCCGGTGATATGGCGCAGCCCGCCCATCGACTCCGCAATCGCGCCGAAGCCTGGCCGGTCGCGATACGGGCCGGTCTGACCGTAACCGGACAGCCGCACCATCACGAGGCCGGGGTTCTCGGCCGAGAGCACGTCATAACCGAGCCCGAGCTTTTCGAGCAGCCCGGGGCGGAAATTCTCGACGACGATATCGGCCTCTTTCGCGAGCCGCCGCACGATCTCCTTGCCCTCTTCGGCTTTCAGATTGATCGTGACGGACTTCTTGTTGCGCGCCTGCACGGCCCACCACAGCGATGTACCGCCGACTTCGGGATACAGCTTGCGCCATTTGCGCAGCGGATCGCCGCCTTTCGGGTCTTCGATCTTGATGACCTCGGCACCGAATTCGCCGAGAAAACGTGCGGCGAACGGACCGGCGATCAGCGTGCCGAGTTCGAGCACCTTGACGCCGGCGAGCGGACCTTGGGTTTGAGTCTGGCCTTCGCGTCCAGCCGAGTCGCTCGTGCCTGCTTCGGGGGTGGCGCTCATGGGGCTCCTTATCTTCTCTCTGCGCCAAACCGCGGCAACGAACGCGCGGTGCGCGGTCGGGCCGCGCGCTTTTCGTTGCCGCCGCGGCGTGGCTTGCTCCCGCTCTTCACGCTCGCACTGCTCATGCTGGCGGCAACGCGAATCACGGCAAAAAGCAGTGCGCTTCGCCACGGCAACCGCACAATCGCGCCGCGCTACATCGAACGGCGATCGAGCATCGCGCGCGCGATCGTGCCGGCGTCGACATATTCGAGTTCGCCGCCGACCGGCACGCCGCGCGCGAGACGCGTGACCGCAAGCCCGCGCGCCTTGAGCGTCTGCCCGAGGTAGTGCGCGGTGGCTTCGCCTTCGTTGGTGAAATTGGTCGCGAGCACGACTTCCTTGACGACGCCATCCGAGGCGCGCTTCACGAGCCGGTCGAAATGAATCTCCTTCGGGCCGATGCCGTCGAGCGGACTGAGCCGCCCCATCAGCACGAAGTAAAGGCCGCGATAGGTCATCGTCTGTTCGAGCATGATCTGGTCGGCCGGCGTTTCGACGACGCACAGCAGCGACGGATCGCGCTCTTCATCGAGGCAGACCTCGCAGATCTGCGCTTCGGTAAACGTGTTGCACTTTTCGCAGTGGCGCAGATGCTCGGTGGCGAACAGCAGCGAGCGGCCGAGTTTTTCGGCGCCTTCGCGATCGTGCTGCATCAGGTGATACGCCATGCGTTGCGCGGACTTGGGCCCGACACCGGGCAGCACACGCAGCGCTTCGACGAGCGCCGACAGGGCGGAAGGTTGTTTCATGCGGATCGGCGTCGAAGTGGATGAGGCTCTGGTGGGCGAATCGAGGTGCGGGCGCGCCGCGCGAAGCGTGCTTCGGCGCGACGGTGACGTTGAAGTTCGCAACGTCCGCGGCGGCGGCACGTTCGGCCTCGCCTTTCGCGCGGCGGATGCCTGCGGGGGCTTTCAGTCCCCGCAGCCCGCGCACGTCGCGCGCCGTCTCAGCGCCTGCGCGCACGCCACGGCGACGGGCGCCGCGGCATTCGCCCTCGTGACAGCAGATTCAGAACGGCAGCTTGAAGCCCGGCGGCAGCGGCAGACCCGCGGTCATGCCGCCCATCTTTTCCTGGGCGGTCGCCTCGGCCTTGCGCACGGCGTCGTTGAACGCGGCGGCGACGAGGTCTTCAAGCATGTCCTTGTCGTCGGCAAGCAGGCTCGGATCGATCGACACGCGGCGCACGTCGTTCTTGCAGGTCATCGTCACCTTGACGAGACCGGCGCCCGACTGCCCCTCGACTTCGATCTGCGCGAGTTGCTCCTGCATCTTCTTCATGTTTTCCTGCATCTGCTGGGCTTGCTTCATCAGCCCGGCGAGTTGGCCTTTCATCATGGACATGCTCCTTCTGGATAGCGTGAAATCCGGGGTTCCGGCGCCGTGCTCCGACGACGCCGCAAAGGGTGGATCAGGTTGGATCAGTGGGCCGGTGACGCGCCGTTGGCGGCGTCCGGGGTAAGCGGGCGGATCGAGCCGTCGACGATGCTCGCGCCGAATTCGCGAATCAGCGACTGCACGAACGGATCGGCGCGAATCTCGCGCTCGGCTTCCTGCTGGCGCTGGGCGCGCTGCGCGGCGTCGTGCGCGGCGGCCGTGCGGCGCGCCGGGCCGACCTCGACCTGCACGTCGACGCTCTGGCCGAGCCGCTCGGCGAGCGCCACCTTCAGTTTAGCGACCTGCGACGCTTCCGCGTATTGCGGCACCGGTACGTTGAGCCTGAGCGTGTTGCCGTCGAGCGCCATCAGTTCGCTGTTGAACGCGAGCTGGTACGAAATGCCCTTCAACGACAGATCGACCGCGAGCGCGGGCCAGTCGCCCGTGAAGCCGAGCGGATCGAGCGGCACGGCGGGCGGCAGCGGGCGCGTATCGACGACCGGCGCGGGAGCCGGTTTCGCGGGTGCGCGGTCCATGCGGACGTCGTCGGGGCCGCGATCGAATACGGGTACATAGTTGTCGTCCGGCGGGACGAAATAGGCGTCGTCCGCGGCCGAGACCGGCATGTAGTCGTCGGGCGGCATGTCGTCCCACGGCGGGACTGACGAGCCGCCCGGCTCCGCGCTGCTGCTGCGCGGCGACGATGCTTGCGCGGCGGCGCTGGCCGTTCCCGTCGCCTCTTGTGGCGCACGGCGCGGCGCGCCCGGTGTCGGCACCGGGACGACTACGCGCGGTGTGGCCGGCTTCGGTGTCGCGGGTGCGGCAGGCGCCGTGCCCGAAGTCGCGCGGCCGCGGTCCGAAGATACCTTGAGGCCGGCGTTACGCAGCACGTCGAGTGCGGCGCTCGCGCCGCCGGCACGACGCGCAGTGGAATCGGCTGCGGCTTGCGCGGTTGTCGAGGTGGGCTGTGCCTGTTCCTCTGGCTCATCCCGCTCCTGCATCTGCGATGCGGCTTGCCCGGTGCCGGCATGCGCGGCTGTTGCGGACGCGGCCGGCGCGGATGCCGGCGCTGCGTGATCGGTCAGCGCTGGCGAAGCCGACTCGGCCGAGTCAGCGCTGGCGGCGTTTTCGCCCGTGGGCATGTCTTCCCAAGGCGCCACTGGACGCTCCGCGGCTGCTGGCGACGCATCGCCGATGCCGGCAGACGTCGCCTTGCCCTCAGCCGCAACCGGCTCGCCTTCACCGACGACTTCGGCATCGGACGATTGCGGTGCCGCCGCCGTTTGCGTGACCACAGCCGGTTGCACAACCGGCGCGGCGGATTTCACCGCCTCGCGTTGATCTCCGCTGACATCGCCGCCAGCCTGCGGCCCGCGAACCGCCGCGGCTGCCGGCATCGCATCGCGCGTGCCCGCGGCCGGCACCGACGGAGCCACCGCAGCAGACGATCCCGACGGCGCACGCAACGCGGCAACCGTCGGCGCGCCCGAGCGCTTCGCACCCGCCGCGCCCGCGCCGCCTGCCTGCGAACCCGCGCCTGCCGTTCCACCGCCGCCACCGCCGTCCGGCGCCGGCTCGAACGCGAGCATGCGCAGCAGCGTCATCGTGAAACCGGCGTACTCGTCGGGCGCGAGCCCCAGTTCGCTTCGGCCGATCGTCGCGATCTGATAGAACAGTTGCACCTGCTCGGGACTCATCGCCTCGGCGAAGCGGCGCAGATCGGCCGCCTCCGGCCATTCGTCGAGCACCGACGACGGCGCGAACTGCGCCCATGCGATCCGATGCAGCAAGCTCGCGAGATCCTGCAGCGCCGTCGAAAACGACAGGCTGCGCAGCGCCATTTCGTCGGCAACCGCGAGCACCGCCGCGCCGTCGCCCTGCGCGAGCGCGTCGAGCAGACGGATCAGATAGCTCTGGTCGAGCGCGCCGAGCATGCCGCGCACCGCGTCCTCGCTGACCTGGTTCGCCGAATAGGCGATCGCCTGATCGGTCAGCGAAAGCGCGTCGCGCATCGAGCCGTCGGCCGCGCGCGCGAGCAGACGCAGCGCCTGCGCGTCGTACGGCACCTGCTCTTCGCCGAGAATGCGTTCGAGATGCGACACGATATGACCGGCCGGCATCTGCTTCAGATTGAACTGCAGACAGCGCGACAGCACCGTGACCGGAATCTTCTGCGGGTCGGTGGTCGCGAGAATGAATTTGACGTGCGGCGGCGGTTCTTCGAGCGTCTTCAGCATCGCGTTGAAGGCGTGGTTCGTCAGCATGTGCACTTCGTCGATCATATAGACCTTGAAGCGCGCATCGACGGGCGCGTACACCGCGCGCTCGAGCAGCGCGGCCATTTCGTCGACGCCGCGATTGCTCGCCGCGTCCATCTCGACGTAATCGACGAAACGCCCCTCATCGATCTCGCGACACGCACGGCACACGCCGCACGGTGTCGAGGTCACGCCGGTCTCGCAGTTCAGCGCTTTGGCGAAGATGCGCGACAGCGTGGTCTTGCCGACGCCGCGCGTGCCGGTAAACAGATAGGCGTGGTGCAGACGGCCACCGTCGAGCGCATGGGTGAGCGCGCGCACCACGTGCTCCTGTCCGACGAGCGAAGCGAAATCCTTCGGCCGCCATTTGCGTGCGAGAACTTGATAGGTCATCCGGAAATTGTATCAGTAACGATGCGGCGAAAAACCGAATCGGACACGAGCGCGAGCGCGCGTTGCCGCGCCCCTCGGACAGGCTGACGAAGCATCGTGGAAAGCCGGTGACATTCGCGGCCGCATCCGCGACGGCCGCCGGAAAAAGAAGCGGCGATGAGCGATCACGATGGACGCGCGCATTGACCACGACGATGCTCTAGGCGAACGCGGCAGGCAATGAAAACGAAAACCGGAAATGGCTGCGGAGAAACCGCGAAAGAAAACCGCTACGGGGAAAAACAGAAGAGGAAGGTGACGAGCCCGACCCTCGGCACTGGTGGAAAACGGCTGTGGCTGCTTCGTTCCCGACCTGACCAGGTTGACCATCCCTCCATGCGAGGAGGCCCGTCACGAAAGATTCTATCATTGCTTGGCGCATCGCGCGACTGTTAATACGAGCAAAGCGAGTTCGGCGCATGGGATCAGACACTTCGCGACACCCGCCCTCTCGTTGCCTTCGTCGCCTCTCTATATATAGATGAGCACATGCCGAAATCGCGTCCACGCACCGCACTTGAGTTCGGCACGCCCGCCTCCATCTACGTTGCGTCGCGATGACCGTACATCAATCAGTCACAGTAACGGGAATCAAGGGAACCCGATGGCGCTTCACCGGCAGTCGTTGGCCCCACTGCCTTTGTGAGTACTATCGCCCCCGGCAACGCATAGCGAATTAAGCTACACTGCCAGTTGAAAGACCCGCAAACGCGAGTCTTTCCGCTCATTCCGTGAAAATCCGGTGTCTTTTCAGACTGTTTTCGGGTTTTCGCAGGCATGCGCGGCAAGACTCAGGGCGCGGCAAAACGAACGGAAGTTTTCCCGGTTTTTGACGTATCGTGGCGAGCAATTCAGGCGGGCCTCGAACCGATAGAGGTATTCATAAATGAGCGAACAAATCAAACATATCAGCGACGCATCGTTCGAACAGGACGTAGTGAAATCCGACAAACCCGTGCTGCTCGATTTCTGGGCCGAATGGTGCGGTCCGTGCAAGATGATCGCGCCGATCCTCGACGAAGTCGCGAAGGATTACGCAGATCGCCTGCAAATCGCGAAGATCAATGTGGACGAGCATCAGTCCACGCCGGTCAAGTTCGGCGTGCGCGGCATCCCCACGCTGATCCTGTTCAAGAACGGCGCAGTCGCCGCTCAGAAAGTCGGCGCATTGTCGAAGTCGCAACTCACCGCGTTCCTCGACGGCAACCTGTAAAGCAACGCCGCGGCGCAGGCGGACTCGCGGCACTCAGCAAGCGCTTCCGCCAGAACGCCTGACCCGTGCGTACCCACCGGGCGTGTTGTCAGCCGGCAACACGCCCCGCGAGAAAGAGGCCACGCCGCCGCACTGGCGGAAATTGGCGTGTGCTATGCTAGAATCCGCACAACGTCGAAAAGACGTGTAAGTCTTTGAGCGTTCCGCTCACCCTCCTCCCAGATTTCATTTCGTCGCACCTTCTCCTGCGGGTTCTCCGTATGCATTTATCCGAGCTTAAGACTCTGCACGTGTCCCAATTGATCGAGATGGCCAATGGCCTCGAGATCGAAAGCGCGAACCGCCTGCGCAAGCAGGAATTGATGTTCGCCATTCTAAAAAAACGAGCCAAAGCGGGCGACACGATCTTCGGCGACGGCACGCTCGAAGTGCTGCCGGACGGTTTCGGTTTCCTGCGTTCGCCGGAAACGTCCTACCTCGCCAGCACGGATGATATTTACATCAGCCCGTCGCAAATCCGCCGCTTCAACCTGCATACGGGCGACACGATCGAAGGCGAAGTGCGCACGCCGAAAGACGGCGAACGCTATTTCGCGCTGGTGAAGGTGGACAAGGTCAACGGCCAGCCGCCGGAGGCCTCGAAGCACAAGATCATGTTCGAAAACCTGACGCCGCTGCACCCGAACAAGGTGCTGCTGCTCGAACGTGAAATGCGCGGCGAAGAAAACGTGACGGGCCGCATCATCGACATGATCGCGCCGATCGGCAAAGGCCAGCGCGGCCTGCTCGTCGCCTCGCCGAAGTCGGGCAAGACCGTCATGCTTCAGCACATCGCGCATGCGATCAAACAGAACCATCCCGACGTCAAGCTGTTCGTGCTGCTGATCGACGAACGTCCGGAAGAAGTGACGGAAATGCAGCGTTCGGTGGCGGGCGAAGTGATCGCTTCCACGTTCGACGAACCGGCCGCGCGTCACGTGCAGGTCGCCGAAATGGTGATCGAAAAGGCCAAGCGTCTCGTCGAAATGAAGAACGACGTGGTGATCCTGCTCGACTCGATCACGCGGCTCGCGCGCGCCTACAACACCGTCGTGCCGGCCTCAGGCAAGGTGCTCACCGGCGGTGTCGACGCGAACGCGCTGCAGCGCCCGAAGCGCTTCTTCGGCGCGGCGCGCAATATCGAGGAAGGCGGCTCGCTGACCATCATCGGCACGGCGCTGATCGAAACCGGCAGCCGTATGGACGACGTGATCTACGAAGAGTTCAAGGGCACCGGCAACATGGAAGTGCACCTCGAGCGACGCCTCGCCGAGAAGCGCGTCTACCCGTCGATCAACCTGAACAAATCGGGCACGCGCCGCGAAGAGTTGCTGATCAAGCCCGAAGTGCTGCAGAAAATCTGGGTGCTGCGCAAGTTCATCCACGACATGGACGAAGTCGAGTCGATGGAATTCCTGCTCGACAAGATCCGTCAGACGAAGAGCAACTCCGAGTTCTTCGACATGATGCGTCGCGGTGGCGGCAGCTAACGCATGACGACGCATGCTGGCAGTATGTAAAGGCTGGCGACTGCATCATCGAAGGCAAAACCGTTCGCGATCCGCGAGCGGTTTTTTTTCGCCTATGCCGCTTGCTCCGCGCATCGTCAGCGTCATCAAACATGCCCGTCTATCCGTTCAAGTGTCGACACGCTCGGCACCGGCGCGCCGCTGGGATCAGCGTCGGACCGGCATCGGTTCACGCTGCATCGGAGTCGCCTCGCGGAAGCCGCGAGTCCGTACAATCCGGTGTACCGGAACACGCTCGCGAGTCGCACGACCAGCGCGGATGCTCGCGCGGCAGACAAGCTTTCCGGCTTCGCCCAACGGTTTTAATCCGCTGATCGGCGTCGCGCTACGCGGCGCCCTGTTCACCGTGCAGCAAAAACAGATCGACTAGAGGTAGGCTCACGCCATGCTCTCGAAACTCACCGACTGGCTCGGCACACGCCGCCGCGAGCGCGCGCTGCGCGATTACGCAATCGACGAGCCGCTGTGGCAGGCCACGCTCGACGGCTTGCCGTTTCTCGCGCATCTCGATGCGCCCGATCTCGCGCGGCTGCGCGAGCTGACGAGCCTGTTCATCGCGCAAAAGGAGTTCTCCACCGCGCACGAACTGGAGCTGACCGACGCAATGACGGTCGGCATCGCCGCGCAAGCCTGCCTGCCCGTGCTGAACCTGGGCCTCGATCTGTACCGCGGCTGGGTCGGCGTGATCGTCTATCCGGGTGAGTTCGTGATTCGCAAGACCGTCGAGGACGAAGACGGCGTGGCCCACGAGATCGAGCACGATGCGAGCGGCGAGGCGTGGGAAGGCGGGCCGGTGGTGCTGTCGTGGGAAGACGCGCAGATGACGGACGGCACCGACGCGTACAACGTCGTGATCCACGAGTTCGCGCACAAGATCGACATGCTGAACGGCGAAGCGGACGGCCACCCGCCGCTGCTGCGCCGCTGGCACGCGCCGCTCGATAGCGGGGCATGGGCCGACGTGTTCGACCACGCGTACGACCAGTTCTGCGCGAAGGTCGACGCGGTGCCGGAACACCGCTGGGCGCGTTTCGAGCGCGACTCGCTGATCGATCCGTATGCGGCCGATCATCCATCGGAATTTTTTGCCGTGTGCAGCGAGGCGCTGTTCGTGCGGCCGCAAGCGTTCGAGGCCGAGTATCCGGAACTGTACCGGCTGCTCGCGCGCTACTACCGGCAGGACCCGGCGCGCGTGAGGCTGAGCTTCGCGCCGGTTTGATGGCAGCGCCGGGGGGCCGCCGGCGCCATTCAATGAGCCGAGGCAAGGCCAGGAGAAACCGCTGGCAGAAAATTCGCCAAGCAACTGATTTTCTGGCATAATCGCGGTTTTTCGACCGTAGGCAAGTGGCTCGCGCCTGAAGGCAGTCCGATTATCGAGGCTGCACGCGGGTTGGCTACCACCAGATTAAAGGAAAGACCATGAAAGAAGGCATTCACCCGGATTACCGCGAAGTCCTGTTCATCGACATGTCGAACGACTTCAAGTTCGTGACGCGCTCGACCATCCAGACGCGTGAAACCGCCGAATTCAACGGCAAGACCTACCCGCTCGCAAAGATCGAAGTGTCGTCGGAATCGCATCCGTTCTACACCGGCCAGCAAAAGATCATGGACACGGCAGGCCGCGTCGAGAAGTTCAACAAGAAGTTCGGCGCACGCGCTTCGGGCAAGGCAGCAAAGTAATACCGCATCGTCGCCGGCCTCAGGCCGGCAGCGAAGCAAAAAAAGGGCAGCGCGAGCTGCCCTTTTTCGTATCGCCTGCTTTCGCCTGCGTTTGGGCACGCGTTTGTGTCCGATTCTGTGTCCGATCTTGTAGCCGCTTCCGCTCACCGCCCTGCTCACTGCCACACGCTCCTTGGCGTTCCCGCGCGCGTACTCCGCTCGCGCCACCGCTATCGCCACTGTTACAGCACGCACAAGGACGTTGCCGGCCGTTACCGCCCGTGACGCGCATCGTACGGCACGTCTACAATGCCGGATGCTCGAGACGGGCCCCTGACCCGCCGGCCCGCTCCGGCTGCATCGCCTATCCAATACCGACACACCGCATGAGACCTGTCGTTCGCCTCACTGCCTCAGCAACCAGTGCCTTGCCGCGCTGGCTGCTGCTGACCATCTGTATCGTCTATGCATCGTTCGGCCTGTTCGGCCGCGACCCGTGGAAGAACGAGGACGCAGCCGGCTTCGGTGTCATGTGGACCATGGCGAACGGCGGCGCCCACGACTGGCTGCTGCCGAACCTCGTCGGCAAATATATGACCGAGGACGGCCCGCTCGGCTACTGGCTCGGCGCCAGTGCGATCCGCGTGCTCGCGCCGTGGGTCGATGCGAGCAACGCCTCGCGCGTATTCACGGGCCTGCTGTTCTGCGCGGGCTGCGCGTTCGTCTGGTATGCCGCTTACCTGCTCGGCCGGCGCGCCGAGGTCCAGCCGTTCAAATATGCGTTCGGCGGCGAGCCGGAACCGCGCGACTACGGCCGCACGCTCGGCGACGGCGCGCTGCTGATCCTGCTCGCATGCTTCGGCCTCGCCGAGCGCGGTCACGAAACCACGCCGCAACTCGCGCAGTTCGTCTGCATCGCAATGCTCGTGTACGGCCTCGTGCGCATGATCGACAAGCCGATCCAGGGCGCGCTGATCTGGGGTCTCGCGATCGGCCTCGTCACGCTCGCGAGCAGTCCCGTGCTGGTCGGCGCGCTGCTGCTCGGCACGCTCGCGATGACGCTGATCGTGCGCGAAACGCGCTCGCGCTGGCTGCTGCTCGCGGGTCTGCCGGTCGCGCTCGTGCTCGCGATATCGTGGCCGATCATCGCCATCGCCGCCTTCCCCGACGACGCCGTCTGGTACCTGAACCAGTGGGTCCACGTCAGCCTGATTTCGTTCGCGGGGCCGCCCGGCTCGGTCGCCGCCTATGCGCTGAAAAACCTGCCGCTCTTCACCTGGCCCGCATGGCCGCTCGCGCTGTGGTCGTGGTTCAGCTGGAAGGGGCTGCGCCGTGCGCCGCACGTGGCGATTCCACTTTCGGTGATCGGTCCGCTCTTCGTGCTCGTCGTGCTGCAAAGCCATCAGTCGAACCGGCTCTACATGCTGTTGCTGCCGCCGCTCGCGGTGCTGGCGACCTTCGCGCTGCCGACGCTCAAGCGCGGCGCGATCAACGCGATCGACTGGTTCGCACTGTTGAGCTTCACGATTCTCGGCAGCTTCGTGTGGCTCGTGTACGTGGCCAGCCTCACCGGTTTTCCGCATCCGCTCGCGCGCAATCTGGCTCGGCTCGCGCCGGGCTTCGTGCCGCAGTTCAAGATTCTCTCGTTCGTGTGCGCAGTGGCCGTGACGGTGTGCTGGTTCGTGCTCGTGCGCTGGCGTCTCGCGCGTCATCCGAAGGTGCTGTGGCGCAGCGTCGTGCTCTCGAGCGCCGGCACCACGCTGATGTGGGTGCTGCTGATGACCCTCTGGCTGCCGGTCGTCAACTACAGCCGGACCTACCGCGACGTCGCGCAACAGATCGCGAGCCATCTGCCCGAGGACTACACCTGCATCTCGCCCGTGCGGCTCGGCAATGCACAGATCGCGACCTTCGCGTATTTCGGCGACATGCACTTCGCGTTCGACCAGGACTGCGACGTGATCCTGCGCCAGGACACGCAGGAGTATGGTGATCCGAGCGCGATGCCTGACTACATCTGGAAGCTCGTCTGGGAAGGCCGCCGCGCCGCCGACCGCGACGAACGCTTCCGCCTGTACGTGCGCATCGACCGTCCGAAGCCGCCGCCCGGCAAGCGGCGCGGCTGGCGCAAGAGGCTCGACTGACGATGTTCGCCGACATACGGAAAATCGCCGCGCTCGCGTGGCCCGTATTGATCGGCCAACTGGCGATCATCGCCTTTGGCGTGATCGATACGGCGATGGTCGGCCGCTACTCGGCCATCGATCTGGCCGCGCTCGGTCTCGGTTCGTCGATCTACGTGTCGGTCTATATCAGCCTGACCGGCATCCTCACCGCATTGCAGCCGATTGCCGCGCAGCTCTACGGCGCGCGCCGCCATGGCGAGATCGGCGAGGAAGTGCGCCAGTCGTTCTGGCTCGCCGCCGCGCTGACCGTGATCGGCTTTCTGATCCTGTTCTTTCCGGGGCCGCTGCTGGCACTCTCCCGCGTGCCCGAGGCGCTGCACGAACGCACGCTCGCGTATCTGCGGATTCTCGCATTCGGCCTTCCGGCCGGCCTCGCGTTTCGTGTCTATGGTTCGATCGCCAATGCGCTCGGCAAACCTCGGCTCGTGATGTTTCTGCAAATCGGCGCGCTGCTGCTCAAGATCCCGCTCAATACGTGGCTCATTTTCGGCGGCCTCGGTGTGCCAGCGCTCGGCGGTCCCGGCTGCGCGCTCGCGAGCACCGCGATCAACTGGGGGCTCGCCGTGCTCGGCATGCTGCTGCTCGTGCGCGTCGACGTGTTCAGGCCGCTCGGCATCTTCACGCACTTCTGCTGGCCAGTCTGGAAGCGTCAGGTGGCGCAGTTGCGGCTCGGCATTCCGATGGGTCTGTCGTACCTGATCGAAGTCACCTCGTACACGTTCATGGCGCTCTTTATCGCGCGCTTCGGCACGACGACGCTCGCGGGGCATCAGATCGCCGGCAATATCGGCGCGGTGCTCTACATGACACCGCTGTCGATCGGCATCGCATCGTCGACGCTCGTCGCCCAGGCGCTCGGTGCGCATAAGCCGGACGCGGCGCGCACGCTGTCGCGTCACGGCATCGCGATGGCGGTGGCGATCGCCTGCTGCTATGGCGCGCTCGTGCTTCTGCTGCGGCCGTATATCGTCGACGGTTATACGACCGACGCGCAGGTCGCGGCGAAGGCGTTGCCGCTCGTGCTGATCGTCGTCTGCTATCACCTGTTCGATGCGTTGCAGATCTCGACCGCGTTCGTGTTGCGCGCCTACAAGGTGGCGGTCGTGCCGACCGTGATCTATGCGGTTGCGCTGTGGGGCGTCGGGCTCGGCGGCGGCTACCTGCTCGGCTTCGATACGACCGGCGTCACGCCACCGTGGCTGACCGGCGCGCGCGGCTTCTGGGTCGCGAATACGGCGAGTCTCGCGCTGGCCGGGATCGGCCTGTTCGTGTACTGGCGCTTCGTGAGCCGGCGGCATGTGCGCGAAGCCGTGGGAATGAAGGTGGATTCGGCTGCGCGATAAAGCGGCTGTGGGTGGCTGCGTGTGGTTGCGGGTAGGATCGGGAGAAAGCGGAGTTTGAATCGGAAGATTCAAACGGCAACGGCGAATTCTCGCAACGACGGCTTCAAGGAGACTATGCAAACCCTGCTATCCGGCTGGCAAAAAGTTTAAATATTGTCCGCCGCGATTTACTTGTCTCGAAACGATCGGTATAAATCGTCCGCGTTCGCAAATAAGGGCCGGCGATTTGTTCTATGCTTAAGCGCAGCGCCGCTCGACAGAATGCGTCGTCCGTTCCCGGCTAACTTTTTTTGCCCTCAATGGAGTGCTTGCCATGCTGAAGAAGCTTTTAATGCTTTGCGTTGCTGTGGCTTTGTCGCTGTCGGCCGGTTTTGCCGCAGCCGTTGAAGTGAATTCCGCCGATCAGGCGGGGCTTGAATCGGTCAAGGGCATCGGCCCCGTGCATGCGAAAGCGATCATCGACGAGCGGACCAAAAACGGCCCGTTCAAGGATGCCGATGATCTCGCCGCGCGGGTGAAGGGCATCGGCACCAAATCGGTCCAGAATCTCGAAGCGGCCGGCCTGACGATCAACGGCTCGTCCGCGCCGCCGACCGGCGCGAAGGCATCCACGAAATCGGCCAGCACGAAGGCCGCACCGGCAGCGGCTCCGGCTGCGACCACGGCGGCTCCCGCGCCGACCACCGCCGCACCCGCGGCTACGACCGCAGCACCGGCACCGGCTGCCACGACCGCACCGGCCGCGCCCACGCAAGCGTCCGCGGCGAAACCGTCGAAGTCGAAGAAGAAGAGCAAAGCCGCCGCAGCCGAGGCAGCGGCCGCATCGGCACCGGTAGCCGCTGCGAGCGCGCCGGCTGCCGCATCCGGCACCAAGGCCTCGAAGAAGAAGGCGAAGAAGAGCAAGGCGGCATCGGCCGCCGCGGCTTCCGGCGCATAACGCTGCCGCAGACGTACCGAAGCCCTACCGCAGCAACGCATCGAGCAGCACGAGCAGCAACACGCCAGGACGTGGCCGGCGGCATCGCGAATCCATGCTGCAAGGCCGTGCTTCAGGCCCGCGCAACACGCGAACGAATGCAGACGATTCACGCGTAACGTGCGTGGCCAAGCCGCCCGCCACCGTTCTTCCGTTTCAACGTGCCGCGCAACCGCGCGGCGCTTTCACCCGCCAGGCCGCCATGCGCGCGCCGGCATTCAAGAGAGACCGTCATGAGCCTACTCGACACTATCGGTTCCCTGATTGGCAAGTCGCCCGAAGGCGGCGGCCAGCAAGCGCTGATCGCAGCCGCGCTCGAATTCGTCAACAACCAGCCGGGCGGCCTGAACGGCCTGGTCCAGCGCTTCCAGGAAAAGGGCCTCGGCGACGTCGTGTCCTCGTGGGTCGGCAACGGCGAGAACCAGCCGATCGCCGCCGATGCGCTGCATGGCGTGCTCGGCTCGGAAGCCGTGACCAGCCTCGCCGCGAAGGCCGGCATCCAGCCCGATCAGGTGACGGGCCTGCTCTCGCAGATCCTGCCGCACGTCGTCAACGCGGCCACGCCGGAAGGCGAAGTGCCGGCCAGCGGCCAGTTGAACACGACCTCGGTGCTCGGCGCGCTCGGCGGCATCGCGTCGCTGCTCGGCAACAAGGGCAACGCTTAAGCGCGGCGATTCGCTCGCAACCCGGAACCCGCGGCGCGCGCCCAAGCCCGCGGGCAAAAAAAAGCGGCAACGAAGTTTCCTTCGTTGCCGCTTTTTCATTGCGGCGGCGGGAGCCGCTCGATCAACGCCCCGCCAACCCTGCTACCCGGCGTGACAAGAGCACACCGCGCTCAATGCACGACGCGGTCGAACACCAGTTTGCCGTCTTCCATTTCGACCGGAATCACATCCTTCGGACCGAACTTGCCGGCCAGAATCAGCTTCGCGATCGGGTTCTCGATCTCCTGCTGGATCGCGCGCTTCAACGGCCGCGCGCCGAACAGCGGGTCGTAGCCGACCTTGCCGATGTGTTCGAGCGCCGCGTCCGATACCACCAGTTGCATGTCGAGCTTGGCAAGCCGCTCGTGCAGTCGCTGCAACTGAATCCGCGCGATCGACTGGATGTTCGAGCGATCGAGCGCATGGAACACGACGACGTCGTCGATCCGGTTCAGGAACTCGGGCCTGAAGTGCAGCTTCACCTCTTCCCACACGGCGTCCTTCACCGTTTCCTGCGACTCGCCGACCATCGACTGGATCACCTGCGAACCGAGGTTGGAGGTCATCACGATCACCGTGTTCTTGAAGTCGACGGTGCGGCCCTGGCCGTCGGTCATGCGGCCGTCGTCGAGCACCTGCAGGAGCACGTTGAACACGTCCGGATGCGCCTTCTCGATCTCGTCGAGCAGGATCACGCTATACGGCTTGCGGCGCACGGCCTCGGTCAGATAGCCGCCTTCCTCGTAGCCGACGTAGCCCGGCGGCGCGCCGATCAGACGCGCGACGCTGTGCTTCTCCATGAACTCGCTCATGTCGATACGAATGAGGTGCTCTTCCGAATCGAACAGGAACGACGCCAGCGCCTTGCACAGCTCGGTCTTGCCGACGCCGGTCGGTCCGAGGAACAGGAACGAGCCATACGGACGGTTCGGGTCCGACAGACCCGCGCGCGAGCGGCGGATCGCATCGGCGACCGCGTTGATCGCCTCGTCCTGGCCGACCACGCGCTCATGCAGCTTCGACTCGATCTGCAACAGCTTCTCGCGCTCGCCCTGCATCATGCGCGACACCGGAATACCGGTGGCACGCGAGACGACCTCGGCAATTTCTTCCGCCCCCACCTGCGTGCGCAGCAGACGCGGACGCTTCGGACTGTTCTGCTCTTCGGCTTCGGCGCGCGTCACTTCCTTCAGTTGCGCTTCGAGCCCCGGCAGCTTGCCGTACTGCAATTCGGCGACCTTTTCGAGCTTGCCCTCGCGCTGCAAACGCGTGATTTCCGCGCGCGTCTTCTCGATCTCTTCCTTCAGTTGCGCGCTGCCCTGCACCGTGGCTTTTTCGGCGGTCCAGATTTCGTCGAGGTCCGAATATTCGCGGTTCAGGCGCTCGATTTCCTCTTCGATCAGTTGCAGACGCTTCTGCGAGGCTTCGTCCTTTTCCTTCTTCACCGCTTCGCGTTCGATCTTCAGCTGGATCAGGCGACGGTCGAGCCGGTCCATCTCTTCCGGTTTCGAGTCGATTTCCATCTTGATCTTCGAGGCGGCTTCGTCGATCAGATCGATCGCCTTGTCCGGCAGGAAGCGGTCCGTGATGTAGCGATGCGACAGCTCGGCCGCCGCAACGATCGCCGGGTCGGTGATGTCGACGCCGTGGTGCAGCTCATAGCGCTCCTGCAAGCCGCGCAGGATCGCGATAGTCGCCTCGACCGACGGCTCGTCCACCAGCACCTTCTGGAAGCGGCGTTCGAGCGCGGCATCCTTCTCGATGTACTTGCGGTATTCGTCGAGCGTCGTTGCGCCCACGCAATGCAGTTCGCCGCGCGAGAGCGCCGGCTTCAGCATGTTGCCCGCGTCCATCGCGCCCTCGGCCTTGCCGGCGCCGACCATCGTGTGAATCTCGTCGATAAAGACGATGGTTTGCCCTTCGTCCTTGGCGATGTCGTTGAGCACGGCCTTCAGGCGCTCCTCGAACTCGCCGCGATATTTGGCTCCCGCGAGCAGCGCGGCCATGTCGAGCGACAGCACGCGCTTGTTCTTCAGCGTTTCCGGCACTTCGCCGTTGACGATGCGCTGCGCGAGCCCTTCGACGATCGCGGTCTTGCCGACGCCCGGCTCGCCGATCAGCACCGGATTGTTCTTGGTGCGGCGCTGCAGGATCTGGATCGAGCGGCGGATTTCGTCGTCGCGGCCGATCACAGGGTCGAGCTTGCCGGCGCGGGCGCGCTCGGTCAGGTCGATCGTGTATTTCTTGAGCGCCTCGCGCTGGCTTTCGGCGTCCTGGCTATGCACCTGCGAGCCGCCGCGCACCGCGGCGATCGCGGTTTCGAGCGCCTTGCGCGACAGGCCGTGCTCGCGCGCGAGACGGCCGGCCTCGCCCTTGTCGTCGGCGACCGCGAGCAGGAACATCTCGCTCGCGATGAACGTGTCGTTGAGCTTCTGCGCTTCCTTGTCGGCCTGATTCAGCAGACCGGTCAGTTCGCGGCCGATCTGCACGTTGCCGTCGGTGCCACGCACTTGCGGCAGCCGCGTGATCGCGTCGTTCAACGCGTTGAGCAGCGGCTGCACGTGCACGCCGGCACGCGAGAGCAGCGAGCGCGCGGAACCGTCCTGCTGCGCGACGAGCGCCGACAGCACGTGGACCGGTTCGATGTACTGATTGTCATGACCTACAGCCAGGCTCTGGGCATCCGCCAGGGCTTCCTGGAATTTAGTGGTGAGTTTGTCGATTCTCATCAAGAGACCTCCAGTTTCGATTACCACCAAAATGAGGCGTTTTATTGGAGTTTCAAGCGCTTTTTTGGCCTCGGGCGCAACTATTTAACATTTGAGCGAAAGAACCGACGTGATCGCGCCCCACTGCGGCGGCCTGGCGGGTTGTCGACCCGCCTGGGTGCTGGATCTGGCGCGAACTCGCCCGCTTCGGCTGACTTTTTTGTCCGGCTGGTTTGGCTGCGGCGAACGCCGGGCTGCGGATGCTGGGCTGCCACCGCGTGCGATCGCTGTTACCGGCAAAAGGCCCGAAGCTGGTCGCCGAGGCCGGGAAAAGCCGTAAACGGCGCCTGCGGTTGCGCGATTTCGTCGATCGTATAGTGATTGGATGCGACAAGGAAGGCCCGGCTCGCCGCTTCGCGCGCAGCGCGCGGGCGGCATGGCGAAGTCATCGTTGCAAGGCTGCGGCAAACGGCCCCAGGCTTGCCGGGGATCACCGCCGCGCCCTAAGATGCATGGCTGGCGGCGCCGAGCCTCGTGTCATGTCCGGCAAGCTTTAATCTTTTGTATGCCAAGCAAGGTATTCGCAGCGTGCTTCCGATCGTTGCGGAAACACTGGCGTACCGCCCCCGGCGCCCTCGTCGCGGCTGGCGTAAAAACGCCACTGCGGGGCCTGCCGGTCGGCAGCCGTTCGCGGCACGGCAACGCCCCGCCTTGCTCAGCAACCGAATTTTTCTGGAATTTGCATGAATCCGTCTTTTCCCGCCACGCCGCCGGTCGAGCGCGCGGCCGAACCCACCGAGGCGAATATCCGCGAGCTCGTCTACGGCTTTTACGATCGCGTGCGCGCCGATGCGCTGCTGGGTCCCGTCTTCGATGCGAAGCTCGCGGGCCGCTGGGACGATCACCTGCCGAAGATGTGCACGTTCTGGGGCTCGCTCGTGCTCGGCGCGAAGCAGTATCGCGGCAATGTGCAGCAGGCGCACCAGCCGCTCGAAGGCATCGAGCCGCAGCATTTCAGCCGCTGGCTGTACCTGTTTCTCGATACCGTCGAATCTCGCTACCAGCCGGCCGCGGCGATCCGATTCATGGAACCGGCGCTGCGCATCGCGCAAAGTCTGCAGTTGAGCCGTTTTGGGTGGGACTACAAGATTCCGGCGGAGCAGCAGGCGCTGCTCGAACGCGTCGCGCCGAAACGCCGTCCGCGTGACGATGACGGCGATCATCCGGTCCGGCCCGCCGGCGAGCCGTTTCCGGTGCCGATTGTGGGCCGGTCGCGCGACGAGTGAGATGGGTTGCGCGGACGGTGGCGGTATTGCGGGCGCAGCCCGCAGTCAAGCAGGTCGCAAAGCGGTCCGCAACCAACGAGCCTCTACGCGCCCTTCCGGTTCCCCGACTCGATACCCCAGCGCGCCAGCGCCGCATCGTCGGTCACGCGCGCATCGACCCAGCGCTCGCCCGCGTCGGTTTTCTCTTTCTTCCAGAACGGCGCCTCGCTCTTCAGATAGTCCATCACGAACTCGCACGACGCAAACGCGTCGCCGCGATGCGCGGCCGTCGTCGCGACGAGCACGATCTGGTCGAGCGGATAGAGCTGGCCGACCCGATGCACGATCAGCACCTCGATGCCCGGCCAGCGCTCGCGCGCGCGCTCGACGATCGCTTCCAGCGACTTCTCCGTCATGCCCGGATAGTGTTCGAGCTCCATCGTCTCGACCGCGCTGCCTTCGTTCAGGTCGCGTACCGTGCCGACGAAACACGCAACCGCGCCGATCTTCGGATTGCGCGCGCGCAACGCGGCCACCTCGGCGCTGAGGTCGAAGTCTTCGGTCTGGACGCGAACGGGCATGAGCGGCTCCTCGGGCTTTTACCGCGTGTGCGCGGCGAATCGATGCGCACGCGGCCTAGAACCGCGCGGCGTCGAAGGTGGCTGCAAAGTGGTTGCAAAGCAGGCGGCAAGCACGCCCTAGCCGCCCGTGACGGGCGGAAAGAACGCGACCTCGCAGCCCTCGGTAATGCGGGTGCTCGCATCGGTCATCACATGATTGCAGGCCATGCGCAGCGCGCGGCCCTCGGCGAGCGTTTCGGCCCAGATGCCGCCGCGCACGCGCAGCCAGGCGCGCACGTCGCCGACGGTCGCCACGCCATCGGGCACGTCGACGGTTTCGTCGGACCGGTTGAGCGCTTCACGCACGCTCGCAAAGTATCGGAGTTCAATCTTCATCGGAATGCCGCCGGCGCCGCCACGGATGCGGCGGCGGCCCGGCCTCAGTTCAGCAGTTCGGAAAACGGAATGAAGCGCACGGTTTCGCCGGCGCTGATCGCGTGATTCGGCGGATTGTCGATCAGGCCGTCGCCCCACACGGTCGACGTCAGCACGGCCGAGCTTTGATTCGCAAACAGATCGAGCCCGCCCGCCGCGTTGACGCGCGCGCGCAGAAACTCGTTGCGCCGATCGGCCTTGGCTTGCGTGAAGTCGGCGCGCAGCGACAGCGCGCGCGGCACGACCGCCTGCACGCCGGCCAGCCGCAGCACGAACGGCCGCACGAACAGCAGGAACGTCGCGAAGCTCGACACCGGATTGCCGGGCAGGCCGATGAAAAACGTTTCGGCCGCCGTGGGAGTCGCGGACGCTGCCGAAGCCGCCGACGCCACCGATGAAGATGCCTCAGCCCCCACGGATGCCGCACCCTCCGCTCCCGCCGCGCGGCGCACCGCGCCGAACGCGAGCGGCTTGCCCGGCTTCATCGCGATCTGCCACATCGACAGACGCCCTTCCGCCTCGACCGCCGGCTTCACGTGATCTTCCTCGCCGACCGACACGCCGCCGCACGTGAGAATCAGGTCATGCGCCCGCGCGGCTTCGCGCAGCGTCGCGCGGGTCGCCTCAAGCCGATCGGCGACGATGCCGTAGTCGGTGACTTCGCAGCCGAGCTTTTCGAGCAGCCCGCGCAACGTGAAGCGATTCGAGTTGTAGATCGCGCCCGGCTTCAGCGGCTCGCCCGGCATCGTCAGTTCGTCGCCGGTGAAAAACACGGCGACCTTCACGCGCCGCCGCACCGCGAGCCGCGCGCAACCGACCGAAGCCGCGAGCCCGAGCGCCTGCGGCGTGAGCCGCGTGCCGGCCGGCAGGATCACCGCGCCCTGGCGAATGTCGGCGCCCTGCGCCGTGATCCATTCGCCCGTCTGCGGACGATGCACGATCGTGACTTCGTCGCCGGCCGCTTCGGTCTGCTCCTGCATCACGACCGCGTCCGCGCCGGGCGGCACCGTCGCGCCGGTGAAGATGCGCGCCGCCGTGCCGGACTGAAGCGGCGCCGGCGCATGGCCGGCCGGGATGCGTTGCGAGACCGGCAGGCGGCTGCCGTGCGCGAGATCGGCGAGGCGGACCGCGTAGCCGTCCATCGCGCTCGTGTTCATCGGCGGGACGTCGAGCGGCGACGTGACGTCGGCGGCGAGCACGCGGTTCAGCGCGTCGAGCGTCGGCAGCGTTTCGATACCGTCGATCGGGCGCGCTGCGTCGAGCAGGATCGCCAGCGCATCGGCAGTGGCGAGCATGGGAGCGCGGGGCGTTGGTGTGGACATCTCGGAGTTCGAAGCCGCAGGTTAAAAGAATATTGTAGCGGCCGACGCCATCGGCGCGGGCGGTCTCGCGCGACGCAGCGCTTTTTGTCTTTCTCGACGCCCGGCCGAGAGGGTGCACGGCCGGCGTGTTTTCGCGGCACATGCGCCGCGTCGCCTGGCGGGGAGCCTGGAGAGAAGTCTGAAGAGAAGCGGCGCGCCTCGTGAGATGCCGCCGCCCCCCCTTATTCGCCGGTATTCGCGACGATAAAGTCCTTCACGCGCTGCGCATCCGCCGGCACGACCTCGAAGCGCTGCGGCAGCGACTCGAGCCCCGAGAATGCCGCCGGCCGCTCCGGTTCGCGCAGCAGCGCCTCGCGGATCGTCTCGCCGAACTTGATCGGCTGCGCGGTCTCGAGCACGATCATCGGAATGCCCGCTTGCAGATGCTCGCGCGCGACCTTCAAGCCGTCGGCCGTGTGCGTATCGATCATCGTGTCATAGCGCTCGAACACGTCGCGGATCGTCTCGACGCGCGTGTCGTGGCTGCTGCGGCCGGACACGAAACCGAACTGCTTCACGCGCGCGAAATCGCCGCTTGCCGCGAGGTCGAAACCGCCCTTCTCCTCGACGTCGCGGAACAGTTGCAGCACGCGCGCCGGATCGCGGCCGAGCAGATCGAACACGAAGCGCTCGAAATTCGACGCCTTCGAGATGTCCATGCTCGGGCTGCTCGTGTGATACGTCTCGGCCGCCTTGCGCACGCGGTAGATGCCGGTGCGGAAGAACTCGTCGAGCACGTCGTTCTCGTTGGTCGCGACCACGAGCTTCTCGATCGGCAGCCCCATCATGCGCGCGATGTGACCCGCGCACACGTTGCCGAAGTTGCCCGACGGCACCGTAAACGACACGCGCTCGTCGTTGCTCTGCGTCGCGGCGAAATAGCCCTTGAAGTAGTAGACGACCTGCGCGACGACCCGCGCCCAGTTGATCGAGTTGACCGTGCCGATCTTGTACTTCGCCTTGAACGCGTGATCGTTCGAGACTGCCTTGACGATGTCCTGCGCGTCGTCGAACACGCCTTCCACCGCGAGGTTGAAGATGTTCGGGTCTTGCAGGCTGTACATCTGCGCGGTCTGGAACGCGCTCATCTTTTTGTGCGGCGACAGCATGAACACGCGGATGCCCTGCTTGCCGCGCATCGCATATTCGGCGGCACTGCCGGTGTCGCCCGAGGTCGCGCCAAGAATGTTCAGCGTTTCGCCGTGCTTCGCCAGCGCGTACTCGAACAGGTTGCCGATCAGCTGCATCGCCATGTCCTTGAACGCGAGCGTCGGCCCGTTCGAGAGCTCCAGCAGCGACAGCGGCGCGCCGTTCTCGACGCCGAGCGTCTTCAGCGGCGTAATCTGCGCGGCGCTTTCGTCGTCGCGCACGTTGCAGTAGGTCGCGGCCGTGTAGGTCTTGCGCGTGAGCGCGCGCAGGTCTTCCGCGGGAATGTCGTCGCAGAACTTCGCGAGGATCTCGAACGCGAGGTCCGCGTACGGCAGCGTGCGCCAGCGCGTCAGTTCGTCCTGCGTGACACGCGGGTACTCGGCCGGCAGATACAGGCCGCCGTCTTTCGCGAGACCACCGAGCAGGATGTCGGAGAAGGTATGGCGCTCGCCGGCTCCGGCGCCGCGCGTGGAAAGGTAGTTCATAGTTCGGCCTAGTTCAGCGCTTCCATGCGCAGCTTCGTGACTTGCGAGACGACGGTCTTGAGCGCCTCGATCGACCTGATCGCGGCGTTGACCTGCTTTTCGACCGTTTCGTGCGTGATCAGCAGGATGTCGGTTTCGCCCTTGCCCTTCGCGTCGACGAACTCCGACTCCTTTTGCAGCAGCGCGTCGATCGAAATGCCGGTATCGGCCAGGATGCGCGTGATGTCGGCGAGCACGCCCGTTACGTCGGCGACGCGCAGGCGCAGGTAGTAGCCGCTCGTCACCTCGTCGATCGGCAGGATCGGCGTGTTCGACAGACTATCGGGCTGGAACGCGAGATGCGGCACGCGGTGCTCGGGGTCGGCCGTGTGCAGGCGCGTCACGTCGACCAGATCGGCGACCACGGCGGACGCCGTCGGCTCCGCGCCCGCGCCCTTGCCATAGTAGAGCGTCGTGCCGACCGCGTCGCCGTGCACGACGACCGCGTTCATCGCGCCTTCCACGTTGGCGAGCAGGCGCTTTTCCGGAATCAGCGTGGGATGCACGCGCAATTCGATGCCTTTATCGGTGCGGCGCGTGATGCCGAGCAGCTTGATGCGGTAGCCGAGTTCCTCGGCGTATTTGATGTCGATCGCGGCGAGCTTGCTGATGCCCTCGACGTAAGCCTTGTCGAACTGCACCGGCACGCCGAACGCGATCGCGCTCATGATCGTCGCCTTGTGCGCGGCGTCGACGCCTTCGATGTCGAAGGTCGGGTCCGCTTCCGCGTAGCCGAGATCCTGCGCGGCCTTCAGCGCGGTCGCGAAATCGAGCCCGCGGTCGCGCATCTCCGAGAGGATGTAGTTGGTCGTCCCGTTGATGATGCCGGCGATGTACTGGATGCGGTTCGCCGTGAGCCCTTCGCGCAGCGCCTTGATGATCGGAATGCCGCCCGCCACCGCCGCCTCGAACGCGACCATCACGCCGTTCGCGCGCGCCGCCTCGAAAATCTCGGTGCCGTGCACCGCGAGCAGCGCCTTGTTGGCCGTGACCACATGCTTGCCGTTGTTGATCGCGCGCAGCACGAGTTCGCGCGCGATGCCGGTACCGCCGATCATTTCCGCGACGATCGCGATCGAGGGATCGTCGACCACCGCATTGAAGTCGTCGCTCAGCGCCACGCTGCCGGCTGCGCCGCCGAGCGCGGCAGTCGCCTTGGCCGGGTTGCGCACGGCAATGCGCACAATCTCGATGCCGCGGCCCGCGCGACGTTTGATTTCTTCCTGATTGCGGCGCAGTACCGTGAAGGTGCCGCTGCCTACCGTGCCGAAGCCCAGCAGTCCAACTTTGATCGGTTCCATGCAGCGTGTGTTTCTAGTAGAGGTTTGAAAAGGGTAGCGGGAACGGCGCGCGCCACATCGTACGCGCGGCCGGTTCAGGCTGTATGACGTTTGCGGTAGCCGTCGAGGAAGCGCGCGATCCGGTTGATCGAATCCGCGAGGTCGTCGACGTTCGGCAGGAACACGACGCGGAAGTGATCCGGCGTTTTCCAGTTGAAGCCGGTGCCCTGCACGAGCAGCACGCGCTCTTCGAGCAGCAGGTCGAGGATGAACTGCTGGTCGTTCTGGATCGGATACACCTTCGGGTCGAGGCGCGGGAACATGTACAGCGCCGCCTCCGGCTTCACGCAGCTCACGCCCGGAATCGCCGTCAGCATCTCGTAGGCGAGTTCGCGCTGCTTGTAGAGCCGCCCGCTCGGCACGATCAGGTCGTTGATGCTCTGGTAGCCGCCAAGCGCGGTCTGGATCGCGTACTGGCCCGGCACGTTCGGGCACAGGCGCATCGACGCGAGAATGCCGAGCCCTTCGAGATAGTCTTTCGCGAGCCGGCGGTTCTCGCCGGTCAGGCCCGAAATCGCCATCCAGCCGGCGCGATAGCCGCACGAGCGGTAGCTTTTCGAGAGGCTGTTGAAGGTGACCGTCAGCACGTCTTCGGAGAGCGAGGCCAGTGCCGTGTGGCTCTTGCCGTCGTAGATGATCTTGTCGTAGACCTCGTCGGCGAAGATCACGAGGCCGTGCTGGCGCGCGATCTCGATGAGGCCGAGCAGCAGTTCGTCCGAATACAGCGCGCCGGTCGGGTTGTTCGGGTTGATCACGACGAGCGCGCGCGTGTTCGGCGTGATTTTCGCGCGGATGTCGTCGAGATCGGGCATCCAGCGGTTCGACTCGTCGCAGATGTAGTGCACCGGCGTGCCGCCCGCGAGGCTCACGCCGGCGGTCCACAGCGGGTAGTCGGGTGCCGGCAGCAGCACTTCGTCGCCGTCGTTGACGAGGCCCTGCAGCGCCATCACGATCAGCTCGGACGCGCCGTTGCCGATGTAGATGTCGTCGAGCTCGACGCCCTGCACGCCCTTTTGCTGCGTGTAGTGCATGATCGCCTTGCGCGCCGAGAACACGCCCTTCGAATCGGAGTAGCCGGACGAACCGGGCAGATTCAGGATCATGTCCTGAATGATCTCGTCCGGCGCCTCGAAGCCGAACGGCGCCAGATTGCCGATGTTCAGCTTGATGATGCGATGGCCCTCTTCTTCGAGCCGCTTCGCGTGTTCGAGGACGGGCCCGCGAATGTCGTAGCAGACATTCAGCAATTTGTTGGATTTGAGAATCGGTTTCACGGCGGGCACTTCATCCTGGTTGATGGCTTGGGCAAACCCTGGGGCAAACGGGCCCGGCTGACGCCGCCGGGCCGCGCAGATTCGCCACTACGGGATTCAGACGCGGCAGCGCCGGCGACGGCCGCCAGCCGCGGATTGGTCGATCTTTCGGGCCACCGCGGGCGGCGCGAGCAGGAACCAAGCAACGGGAAAAGCCGCCGAAAGCGCGCGGCGAACGCACGCGACGCCAACGCAGGTAGCCGGTGGGCCACGCCGACGCGCTCGGGCGCGGCTTGTGGCGACACATGAGCAAGGGGCGCCGCAAGGCGGCTAAAAAGTTATAATTTAGCGGATTTTGGCCGACTTCCGCAATGCACCAACCGCAACGGCAAGCCTTTTCGGCCGCTTCCGTGCCTCATGCGCATCGATCACGTGCATCGAACCGCGCCGGCCGCGCCGCATCCGGCAAGGCCGCCCACAGGCATGATGTCTCACGACGACTTCGGAAAACCAATTTGAAATTACATCAGGATTCCAGCGGCGCGCTGAACACCGTCACCGGCTACGGCGCCAACTACGTCGAAATCAATCTGGTGCGTCATACGGGCAGCATTCTCGTGCTGCCGGACGGACCGGTCATTCCCTGGCCCGTGTCGTCCTTCGGGCAACTGAGCGCCGAGCACTTCGCGATGCTGAGCGACGCCGCGCCCGAAGTGGTCGTATTCGGCAGTGGCGAGAAGCTGCGCTTCCCGCATCCGCGCCTGACCGCCGCGCTCACCGCGCAGCGCATCGGCGTCGAAACGATGGACTTCAAGGCCGCCTGCCGCACCTACAACATTCTGATGGCCGAGGGCCGCAAGGTCGCGGCCGCGTTGCTGATCGAAGCCTAGCCCGGCGCGGCACGGCAATGCCGCGCCCGCCGTCACCGCGCCCCGTCCCCGGCGGGCCGCGACTCACCGCGCCGGCGCGACCGGCCGCCATTTCAAGAACAACGACGCCGCGCCGTCCAGCGCGGCGCCGCCAGAAAGGTTGACATTCATGAACGATACGCCGTCGAGGCTACCGCTCAATCGCACCGCGATCCTCTTGCTGGTGCTGGCTCTCGCCGTGATCTGGTTCGTGCCGCTCGGCTGGCGGCATCTGCTGCCGAGCGACGAGGGCCGCTACGCCGAAATGGCGCGCGAGATGTTCCTGACCGGCGACTGGATCACGCCGCGCTACAACGCCTACAAGTATTTCGAGAAGCCGCCGCTGCAAACCTGGGCGAACGCGCTCACCTTCGCCTGGTTCGGCATCGGCGAATGGCAGGCGCGGCTCTACACCGCGCTGACGGGCTTCGCCGGCGTGCTGCTGCTCGGCTTCACCGGCGCGCGCGTGTTCAACGCGGCGAGCGGCGTGTTCGCGGCGCTCGTGCTGGCCTGCTCTCCATACTGGAACCTGATGGGCCACTTCAACACGCTCGACATGGGCCTGTCGTTCTGGATGACGCTCACGCTGTGCGCGCTGCTGCTCGCCCAGCGGCCCAATCTACCGACCTCGTGCGTGCGCGGCTGGATGTGGGTGTGCTGGGCCTCGATGGCGCTCGCGGTGCTCTCCAAGGGCCTCGTCGGCCTGATCCTGCCGGGCGCCGTGCTCGTGATCTACACGCTGATCGCGCGCGACTGGGCGCTCTGGAAGCGCCTGCATCTGGTGAGCGGCCTGATCGTCTTTTTCGCGATCGTGACGCCGTGGTTCGTGCTCGTGCAGGAGCGCAATCCCGAGTTCCTGAACTTCTTCTTCATCGTCCAGCAGTTCGAGCGCTATCTGACGCCCGAGCAGAACCGGCCCGGCCCGTTCTACTACTTCGTGCCGGTGCTGCTGGTGGGCTTCCTGCCGTGGCTGTCGGTGACGTTCCAGAGCGTGCGCCACGCGTGGTGCCAGCCGCGCCAGCCGAACGGCTTCGCGCCGGTCACGCTGATGCTCACGTGGATCGTCTTCATCTTCCTGTTCTTCAGTGCGTCGCATTCGAAGCTGCTGTCCTACACGCTGCCGATCGCCCCGCCCATCGCGATGCTGATCGGCATGTACCTGCCGCTCGTCACGCGCGACCAGCTGCGCCGCCATCTGGCCGGCTATGCGCTCTTTTTCGTGGTCGGCGCGTTTGCGGCGCTGTTCCTGCCGCGCTTCGGCACGGCGCGCAATCCCACCGAGCTGTACGTGGCGTTTCGCGTGTGGGTGCTCGCCGCGCTGGCCGTCGCGTTCGTGTTCACATTGTTCGCGCTGTGGCTGAACCGCCGCGACCCGAACGGCCGGCACGCCGGCCTCGGCGCGCTCGCCGCCTTCGGTGCGGCATGGCTGCTGCTCGCCACGATCGCCGGCACCGGCCACGATGTGTTCGGGCGCCTCAGCTCGGGCGCGCCGCTCGCGCCGCCGATCCGCGCGCAGCTCGCGAAGCTGCCGGCCGATACGCCGTTCTACTCGGTCGGCGTGCTCGACCACACGCTGCCGTTCTATGTCGGCCACACGATGATCATGGTCGAACATCCGGACGAACTCGCGTTCGGCGTCTCGGTCGAGCCGCAGAAATGGGTGCCGACCGTCGATGCGTGGATCGAGCGCTGGAAGGCCGACCGTTACGCACTCGCGCTGATTCCGCCGCCGACCTACGACCGGCTGCTCAAGCAGGGCCTGCCGATGCAGGTAATCGCGCGCGATGCGCGCCGCGTGGTGGTGATGAAGCCGCTCCCGGCCGCGCCAGCCAAACCGCAACCCTGACCCCCACTCTGGACCCCCACGCTCGATGAACCCGATTTCCCTCTTCTGCATCCTCGCCGGCGTCACGCTGAACGCCGGCGCGCAGCTGCTGCTCAAGGCCGGCACGAATGCCGTTGGACACTTCGAATTCACCCGTGCGAACATCCTGCCCATCGGCTTCAAGCTCGCGACCCAGCCGCCGATCATCGGCGGGCTCGCCTGCTACGTGGTCAGCGTGGCGGTGTGGATCGTCGGGCTCTCGCGCGTGGACGTATCGATCGCCTATCCGATGCTCTCGCTCGGCTACGTCGTCAACGCGCTCGCCGCGTGGTATCTGTTCGGCGAAGTGATGTCGGTGCAGAAGCTGGTCGGCATCGGCATCATCCTCGTCGGCGTGGTCGTGCTCGCGCGCAGCTAGGCGCAACGCCCCGGCAGCGGCTTGCCGGGCACGTTCTATTACCGTTTATTGCCCGCGCCGGCCATGCGGCACGCGCCCGGCCAGGCAACCTTGCAGGAAGCCATCAGGAACCTGAGCGGCGCGCGCGCCGCCTAAGCGAGACGTAAGGTTCGGCGCGTTAAGCTATGAGGTTTCGTTTTTCTCGCCGCGGACTTGGGTTTGTGCGTGGTTTGTGGTTTACTTCGCGCCCTTCGGGCTGCACCCCTTTCAATCGAGCGATGCATTCATGAGCCAGTCAACCGTCCCGTTTTTGCCGTTTGTCAAACCCGAGATCGATGAGGAAACGATCGAGGGCGTCGCCGAGGTGCTGCGTTCCGGCTGGATCACCACCGGCCCGCAGAACCAGAAGTTCGAGGCCGCGCTCTCCGAGTTCTGCGGCGGCCGGCCGGTGCGCACCTTCAATTCCGGCACCGCGACGCTCGAAATCGGGCTGCGCATCGCGGGCGTGGGCCCCGGCGACGAAGTCATCACGACGCCGGCAACGTGGGTCTCGACCAGCAACGTCATCATCGAAACCGGCGCGACGCCGGTGTTCGTCGACATCGACCCGGTCACGCGCAACATCGACCTCGATCTGCTCGAAAAGGCGATCACGCCGCGCACCAAGGCGCTGCTGCCGGTCTATCTGTCCGGCCTGCCGGTCGACATGGACCGCCTCTACGCGATCGCCCGCGCGCACCAGCTGCGCGTGATCGAAGACGCCGCGCAGGCGTTCGGCTCCAGCTGGAACGGCGAGCGCATCGGCAAGCTCGGCGACATCGTCTCGTTCAGCTTCCACGCAAACAAGAACCTCACCTCGATCGAGGGCGGCGCGCTCGTCCTCAACAACGAGGAAGAGGCGGTGCTCGCGCAGAAGTACCGCTTGCAGGGCATCACGCGCACCGGCTTCGACGGCATGGACTGCGACGTGCTCGGCGGCAAGTACAACCTGACGGACGTCGCGGCGCGCGTCGGCCTCGGCCAGCTGCCGCATCTCGCGCGCTTCCTCGCGCAGCGCAGGAAACTCGCGCGCGCGTACTTCGCGGGCTTCGAGGGCGGCGCGGCGCTCAGGCTCGGCGTCGGCCTGCCGTGCGCCGATTTCGAGAACAGCAACTGGCACATGTTCCAGATCACGCTGCCGCTCGAGCGGCTCTCGCTCGACCGCGCCGGCTTCATGGGCCAGTTGAAGGAGCGCGGCATCGGCTCGGGCGTGCACTACCCGGCGATCCACCTGTTCACGCTGTATCGCGCGCGCGGCTTCAGGGAAGGCATGTTCCCGCACGCGGAGCGCTTCGGCGCCGCCACCGTCACGCTGCCGCTCTTCACGCTGATGAACGAAGGCGACGTCGAGCGCGTGTGCCGCGCGGTCAACGAAATTTGCGAACAATACGGAAAATAAGCGGACATGACTTATTCGGAACATCGCGCCGTCGCACCGGAAGTGTCGATCATCATTCCGGTGTACAACGAGGAAGCCGGCCTGGCGGCGCTGTTCGCGCGCCTCTATCCGGCGCTCGACGCGCTCGGCACCCGTTATGAAGTGATCTTCATCAACGACGGCAGCCGCGACAAATCCCCCGCGCTGCTCGCCGAGCAGTTCCGCGCGCGGCCCGACGCGACCCGCGTGATCCTGCTGAACGGCAACTACGGCCAGCACATGGCGATTCTCGCGGGCTTCGAGCAATCGCGCGGCGACATCGTCATCACGCTCGACGCCGACCTGCAGAATCCGCCCGAGGAAATCGCCAAGCTCGTCGCGAAGATGCGCGAGGGCTACGACTACGTCGGCACGATCCGCATGCAGCGCCAGGACAGCCTGTGGCGCCGCAAGGCCTCGCGCGCGATGAACCATCTGCGCGAACGCATCACGCGCATCAAGATGACCGACCAGGGCTGCATGCTGCGCGCGTACAGCCGCCACATCGTCGATACGATCAACCGCTGCGGCGAGATCAACACGTTCATTCCGGCGCTCGCGTACACGTTCGCGCAGAACCCGGTCGAGATCGAGGTCGCGCACGAGGAGCGCTTCGCCGGCGAGTCGAAGTACTCGCTCTATTCGCTGATCCGCCTCAATTTCGACCTCGTCACCGGCTTTTCGGTGGTGCCGCTGCAATGGCTGTCGTTCATCGGCGTGATCCTGTCGCTCGGCTCCGCGGCGCTGTTCGTGCTGCTGCTGATTCGCCGCTTCATCATCGGCGCGGAAGTGCAAGGCGTGTTCACGCTGTTCGCCATCACGTTCTTCCTGCTCGGCGTCATCATCTTCGCGCTCGGGCTGCTCGGCGAATACATCGGCCGGATCTATCAGCAGGTGCGCGCACGGCCGCGCTACCTGGTGCAGACCATACTCGAGGAACGCAACGGCACGGCCGTCGCCGAAGCGCCGCGTCAAAGCGTCGTGCAGGGCGTGCAGCCGGCGCCGCTCGCCGATCAGGGGCGTGAGCCATGAAGCCGCGTGCCGTCGTATTCGCGTATCACAACGTCGGCGTGCGCTGCCTGCAGGTGCTGCTCGCGCGCGGCGTCGAGATGGCGCTCGTCGTCACGCACGAGGACAACCCGAGCGAAAACATCTGGTTCGGCAGCGTCGCTTCGGTCGCGGCCGAGCACGACATTCCCGTTCTCACGCCGGCCGATCCGAAAAGCCCCGAGCTACGCGCCGCGGTGAGCGCCGCGCGGCCGGACTTCATTTTCTCGTTCTACTACCGCCACATGCTGCCGGTCGACCTGCTCGCGATCGCCGCGCGGGGCGCCTACAACATGCACGGCTCGCTGCTGCCGAAGTATCGCGGCCGCGTGCCGACCAACTGGGCGGTGCTCAACGGCGAGACCGAAACCGGCGCGACGCTGCACGAGATGGCTGCCAAACCCGACGCGGGCGCGATCGTTGCGCAAACACCGGTGCCGATCCTGCCCGACGACACCGCCGCGCAGGTGTTCGACAAGGTCACGGTCGCGGCCGAGCAAACCTTGTGGCGCGTGCTGCCGGCGCTGCTCGCGGGCGAGGCACCGCATCTGCCGAACGATCTCGCGCACGGCAGCTACTATGGCGGGCGCAAGCCCGAAGACGGCCGCATCGACTGGAAGCAGTCGGCGCAACAGGTCTATAACCTGATCCGGGCAGTCGCGCCCCCCTATCCGGGCGCGTTCACCGACCTGAACGGCCGGCGCCTGATCGTCGCGCGCGCCCGCCTGGCCGCGCCCGGCGCGCTTCGCTCGGATTTGCCGCCGGGCCTGCACGTAAGCGATAATGCCGTTTTCGCGATCTGCGGCGATGGCCGAGCGATCGCCATCCACGAATTGCGGCATCAGCACGGCGGCAGCGAGACTGTCGTCACTCCGGCGGAATTCGCCCAGCTATTCCAAACTCATTCATGAAAAAAGTCCTGATTCTGGGTGTGAACGGCTTCATCGGCCACCACCTGTCCAAGCGCATTCTCGAGACGACCGACTGGGAAGTGTTCGGGATGGACATGCAGACCGAACGTCTGGGCGACCTCGTCAATCACGAGCGGATGCACTTCTTCGAAGGCGACATCACGATCAACAAGGAATGGGTCGAATATCACATCAGGAAGTGCGATGTGATCCTGCCGCTCGTCGCGATCGCCACGCCCGCCACCTACGTGAAGCAGCCGCTGCGCGTGTTCGAGCTCGACTTCGAGGCGAACCTGCCGATCGTGCGTTCGGCCGTCAAGTACGGCAAGCACCTCGTGTTTCCGTCGACCTCCGAGGTCTACGGCATGTGCACGGACGAGCAGTTCGATCCGGAAGAGTCGGTGCTGTCGTACGGCCCGATCAACAAGCCGCGCTGGATCTACGCCTGCTCGAAGCAGCTGATGGACCGCGTGATCTGGGGCTACGGCATGGAGGGCCTGAACTTCACGCTGTTCCGTCCGTTCAACTGGATCGGCCCGGGCCTCGACTCGATCTACACGCCGAAGGAAGGCAGCTCGCGCGTGGTCACGCAGTTCCTCGGCCATATCGTGCGCGGCGAGAACATCAGCCTCGTCGACGGCGGCGCGCAGAAGCGCGCGTTCACCGACATCGACGACGGCATCAGCGCGCTGATGAAGATCATCGAGAATAAAAACGGCGTGGCCACCGGCAAGATCTACAACATCGGCAACCCGACCAATAATTTCTCGGTGCGCGAGCTCGCGCACAAGATGCTCGCGCTCGCGGCCGAATTCCCCGAATACGCGGAAATGGCCCGCCAGGTGCAGCTCGTCGAGACGTCGTCGGGCGCGTACTACGGCACCGGCTACCAGGACGTGCAGAACCGCGTGCCGAAAATCGACAACACGATGCAGGAACTCGGCTGGGCGCCCACCTCGACCTTCGACGAAGCGCTGCGCAAGATTTTCGAGGCCTATCGCGGCCACGTCGCCGAAGCCCGCGCGCTCGTCGAACAGCAATAAGGGCGCGTCCTTGGCTCGCATCGTCCTGAAGATCGACATCGACACGCTGCGCGGCACCCGCGAAGGCGTGCCGAATCTCGCCCGCATCTTCGACCGCTTCAAGGCCCGCGCCACGTTCCTGTTCAGCCTCGGACCCGACCACACCGGCTGGGCCATGCGCCGCGTACTGCGGCCGGGCTTTCTGAAGAAGGTGTCGCGCACCTCGGTGGTCGAGCACTACGGCGTGAAGCAGCTGCTGTACGGTGTGCTGCTGCCCGGTCCCGACATCGGCGCGAAGGCGGCCGCCGAGATGCGCGCGATCCACGAGGCCGGTTTCGAGTGCGGCATTCATACGTGGGACCACGTGTACTGGCAGGACAACGTGCGCGCGAAAGACCGCGCGTGGACCGTCGCGCAGATGCAGCAGAGCCACGACCGTTTCGCGGAGATATTCGGCGCGCCGCCCATCACCCACGGCGCGGCGGGCTGGCAGATGAACGGCCACGCGTTCGCGCAGATCGACGCGTGGGGCATGCGCTACGCGTCCGACGGCCGCGGCCGCTCGCCGTATCTGCCGGTGGTCGACGGCAAAACGCTCGCGCACGTGCAGATGCCGACCACGCTGCCCACGCTCGACGAAGTGCTCGGCATCGACGGTGTCGACATTCACAACGTCGCCGCGTCGATGCTCAGACACACGGAAAACAATCCGCACGACCAGGTGTTCACGCTGCACGCGGAACTCGAAGGACAGAAGCTCGCGCCGGTGTTCGAACAGCTGCTCGAAGGCTGGCGCGCCCAGGGCCACACGTTCGCGACGATGGGCGATTATTACGCGACGCTAGACCGCGGCACGCTGCCATCGTACGCTGTTACATGGGGCGAAATTCCAGGGCGCTCCGGCGAGCTGATCGTCCAGCCCTGAACCAAGCGGCCGGGCCCGAGTGTCCGGCTGCCGCGCACAACCACGGCGCACCGCCCGCTCCCCAATAAAAGTCTCGACGACAGACCGGCCGACGCCGCGGCAGCAAGCCGGCACCGGCCACCACAACCGGAGAACCTCGTGTCCATCGCAGTCGACCAACCCATCCCCGACTTCACCGCCCCCGCGACCGGTGGCGAGATCACGCTGTCCAAACTGCGGGGCAAAAAGGTGGTGCTGTATTTCTATCCGAAGGACAACACGCCGGGCTGCACGACCGAAGGCCTGCAATTCCGCGATCTGTACCCCAAATTCAGGAAGGCGGGCGCGGAAATCATCGGCGTGTCGCGCGACAGCCTGCGCTCCCATGACAACTTCAAGGCCAAGCTCGAACTGCCCTTCCCGCTGATTTCGGATCAGGAAGAAAAGCTGTGCGCGCTCTTCGCCGTCATCAAAATGAAGAAAATGTATGGCAAAGAAGTACGGGGAATCGAGCGCTCCACGTTCCTCATCGACGCCAACGGCGTGCTGCGCCAGGAATGGCGCGGCGTAAAAGTGCCGGGCCACGTCGACGAAATCCTGGAGGCTGTACAAGCGCTTTGATGCGCGTTATATTGGGCCGCAATGAGTGCCTGTTCACCCCACATTTTTCTCCGCTGCGCCAGATCTGACGGCCGCTTGACCGGATCGACCGGAACCGTTCGGTTCGTGAGGCGCAACGCGAGCATCGTCGTCGAGCCGCCTGTCCCGAATGCCGGGACGGCGGCTTTTTTAATTGCGCGCAACCGTTCGTTCATCCGGTTGCGCGCTTCCGTCAAGGAGCCTATCGAAGACCAGGCGAACCGGCATCTCTAGACCGAATGCGCGCCTCCTCGCGCAAACTGTGTGTCCCATGAGGGCACCGGCAGAATGCGACGGGCGGCGCACGATATGTGACCCGATTATTTCGAGGGAAACCATGCCTTTGCCTACTCCCCCCAGCAAGCTCGGCAATCTTTTGTCGCCTGACGAATACAAGGCCAAAGCCGTCACGCCCGCGCGTTCCGCCGCGAAAAAACCGGCGCGTGAAGGGGAATCCGCAGAGTCGGCCGATTACGGCCGCGCCAACGTCGCCACCCCGATGGCGGATGCCGCCAACGCCGCCACCACGCTGCGGCCCG
>NZ_JAAGPS010000072.1:0-234 GCF_017105025.1 Paraburkholderia sp. Ac-20336
TAAAAAAAAAAAAAAAATAAAAAATAGTTTGTTCGTCAGGTATTAAAAATAATAATAGTTGATGTAAACACACTTCTACTCTTGTTTACACCTATTATATCGTCACGATCAGTATCATGTCACTAAGTGCACTACCAGACTTCTCTATCTCTGACTCTGACTAGTACACTACCACACGTGTCACTACCGCTCGTTATTTCATAAATGGCCTTGTCTCTCATTCTCGACTTTGAA
>NZ_JAAGPS010000073.1:0-36213 GCF_017105025.1 Paraburkholderia sp. Ac-20336
TGCCGCCGAGCGTCGGCCATACGTATCAGGAGTGGATCGAGCGGCACGAGCCGCCCGCCTCGCTCTACCCGGAGTTGCGCGCGCGCTCGAAAACGTGGGCGCGGCAACCGCTCATCAGCATCGTCATGCCGACCTACAACACGCCGGCGAAGTGGCTGCGCAAGGCGATCGATTCGGTCATCGACCAGGTCTACGAGAACTGGGAGTTCTGTATCGCGGACGACTGCTCGACGAACCCCGAAGTGAAGCAGGTGCTGGACAGCTACGTCGCGCAAGACCCGCGCATCAAGGTCGCGTACCGCGCGACGAACGGCCATATCAGCACCTCGAGCAATACGGCGCTCGAACTGGCGGTAGGCGAATTCGTCGGCCTGCTCGATCACGACGACGAACTGCATCCGCTCGCGCTCTACTGCATCGCCGAGGTCGTCAACGCGCATCCCGACGCGGCGGTGATCTATAGCGACGAAGACAAGATCTCGATCGACGGCGTGCGCTCGGACCCGTACTTCAAGTGCGACTTCAACTACGATCTGTTTCTGAGCCAGAACATGATTTCGCACTTCGGCGTGTACCGCACGTCGGTCATGAAGGAAGTCGGCGGCTTTCGCACCGGCTTCGAGGGCTCGCAGGACTACGACCTCGCGTTGCGCGTGATCGACCGCGCCGGTCATCACAGCGTGCACCACGTGCCGCGCGCGCTCTATCACTGGCGCATGATTCCCGAAAGCACGGCGGCCGGCCACGAAGCCAAGCCGTATGCGCACATCGCGGCGATGCGCGCGCTCGACGAACACCTCGCGCGCAACGGCATCAAGGCGCACACCGAGCACGCGCCGGGCACCGACGCGTTCAACAAGGTCGCCTACGACCTGCCGGACACGCTGCCGTCGGTCGAGATCATCATTCCGACGCGCGATTCCGCAGGGCTCGTCGAGCAATGCGTGGAATCGGTGCGGCGCAAATCGAGCTACCCGAACTTCCGCATCACGATCATCGACAACGGCTCGGTCAAGCAGGAAACGCACGACCTGTTCGCGCGCCTGCGGGAAGACGGGCGCATCGGCATCGTGCGCGACGATTCGCCGTTCAACTACTCGGCGCTGAACAATCGCGTCGCGCTCGCGAGCACGGCGGACTTCGTCTGCCTGATGAACAACGACATCGAAGTGATCAACGGCGACTGGCTGGAGGAAATGGTGGCGCTCGCGCTGCAGCCGAACGTCGGCGCGGTCGGTGCGAAGCTGCTGTATCCGGACGACACGATCCAGCACGGCGGCGTCGTGCTCGGCGTCGGCGGCATTGCGAGCCACGCGCACAAGCATTTCCCCAATTCGAACCCGGGCTATTTCGCGCGCGCGCGCCTGCGCAACACGATGAGCGCCGTGACCGCCGCGTGCCTGCTGATCCGCCAGTCGATCTACCAGGAGGTCGGCGGCCTCGACGAACAATTACACGTCGCCTACAACGACATCGATTTTTGCCTACGCGTGAGGCAGGCGGGCTACCGCAATGTGTGGACGCCCTACGCCGAGCTTTATCATCACGAATCGGCAACTCGCGGCGCCGAAGACACACCCGAAAAAATCAGCCGCTTTAACCAGGAATCCGAGTTGGTCAGACAGCGCTGGGGGCATCTGCTGATGAACGATCCGTGCTACTCGCCCAATCTGACACTGACTGCCGACGACTTTTCCTTCGCCTGGCCTTCAAGGGTTGCAAATTTTGACTAATCTGGGACCAAAAAAAAATAAGACCGGATGGCTGGCGGAATATCGCCACCCGTCGCCGGGGGAACTTTTCTGCCTGCCGAGCGCGATCTACTTTCTGATGAAATTCAGAGGCGATCTCGCGCGCTTCAATTCCAAAGCGCTCGACGACCGGATCACGCTGTACTTCTGGTGGGAAATGTCGGCACGGGAAACGTATCCGGACTTCAACTGGGTGCTGCGGCACGAAGACCTCGAATATCTGCGTCAGCTCGACAACGACACGCTGATCGAGCGTCACCCGAGCGCCGTCGCGTACTGGCTCGGCTCGACGAGGCCGAGCGTGCTCGACACCAAGCACCTGAGCGAAACGCTGCTCGAGCCGGAAACCGTGCTCGCGGAAGCCGGCCTGCAATTGCCGAAGCTCGTGACGATGATCGTGCGCAATCGCGGCGATCTTTCGCAGGCGTTCAGGCTCGATACGCTGACCGGCTATCTGAACGCCCTCAACTGGTGGGACGAGTACGGCCAGCGCGACTGTCCGCGCGTCACGTGGCGCCCGCCGGTCGAGTGGCCCGCGCTGCTCGCGCCGATCGACGCGCCCGGTTCCGGCGCGATGCCGCTGCCGCGCTTTCTCGCGCTCGTCACGACCGAGCGACCCGATCTGCGCGCCGCCTTCGACCTGAACAGCTTCACGTCGCGGCTCGCGTGCCTGAGCTGGTGGGAAGACCACGGCCAGCGCGAATATCCGCGCATCAAGTGGTCGCTGCCGCCGATCGGCGGCGCGATGCTCGAGCCCGAGCGGATTCCCGCCGACGGCGGTCCCTACGTGCCGCACTTCCTCGCCGAAATCTATCGGGAACGGCCGGACCTGCAGGCGTCCTTCGACCTGGATTCGCTCAAGGGGCGGCTCAACTGCCTGTCGTGGTGGATCGAAGACGGCCAGCGGCAGTACGGCGCGGCCCGCTGGGTGCCGCCCACGACGCCCGCGCGGATGTTCGATCCCGAATGGGGCGCGCACCCCGACTGGCTGCCGGTGCCGCACTTCCTGCGGCTTCTGCAAGGCGAGCGCGAGGACCTGCAGGCGCTCTGCTCGCTCGACAGCTTCACCGGACGCCTGAAGTGCCTGTCGTGGTGGGCCAAGCACGGCCAGCAGCAATATCCGGTGCTGCGCTGGACCATCCCGCCGCTGCCGGACGCCCTGTTCAGCCTCGAAGCCGGCGCGCAGGGCGCGTTGCCGCTGCTGCCGCGCTTCCTGCTGCTGATCTGGAACGAGCGTCCCGACCTGCAGGGATCGTTCGATCTGCACAGCTTCAGCGCGAGGCTCGGCTTCATTACGTGGTGGGACAAGCACGGCCACGACGAGTATTACGCGCTTCAATGGTCGCCGACCCATCTCGCCGAAGAACTCGCGCGAATCGACGACGAGCAGCCGGCCGACGATACGCTGCTGCCGCGCTTCCTCACGATGATCGCGAGCGACCGCCCCGATCTGCGCGAGGTGTACGACCTGAACACCGCGCAGGGCCGCGATCAGCTCGTGCACTGGTGGAACAAGTGCGGATCGGCCGAATACCCGCTCGTCGGTTCGCTGAAGGTGCAGTGGGCCGACAGCGCCGACGGTTCCGACGAGGACGACGACAGCGCTGACGGCAGGCCCGAACCGGCCCGCTATCACGCACGCGTCGCCGGGGCCTACGAGTTCGGCGTCAACGTGATCGGCTTTCCGCAAGGCGTGCTCGGCCTCGGCGAAGACGCGCGCATGGCCGCGCGCGTGCTGCAGCTCTCGTCCACGCCGGTTACGCTGGTCAATGCGCCGATGGCGGGACCGGCACGGCTCGACAACTCGGTCGATCATCTGATCAGCGAGGAACTGAAGTACAACGTGAGCCTGATCTGCCTGCCCGCGCCGGAGATGGTGCGTCTCGCGCTGGAAGGCGGCCGCAAGCTGATCGACGCGCCGACCCACAAGATCGGCGCGTGGCCGTGGGAACTGCCCCACTGGCCGGACGCGTTCGGCAACGTGCATCACATGGTCGACGAAATCTGGGCGCAGAGCCGCTTCGTGCAGAGCGTGTACAGCCGGCTCGGCAACACGCCGGTCTATCACATGCCGATGGCGGTCGAGGTGCCCGCGCCGCTGGCCGCGCAACGCGAACGCTTCGGCCTGCCGGGCGACGAGTTCCTGTTCTACCTGATGTTCGACGGCAACTCTTGGTTGAGCCGCAAGAACCCGCTCGCGGGCGTGCAGGCGTTCAAGCAGGCCTTCGGCGAGCGCTCGCCGGGCGTCGGGCTCGTGGTCAAGGCGATGAACGTGCGCGACGACGATCCCGTGTGGCGCGCGGTGCTCGATCTGGCCGCGGGCGACAGCCGCATCCACATCGTCTCGGAGCGTCTGAGCCGGCAGGATTCGACCGACTTCATGGCCTGCTGCGACGCCTATATTTCCCTGCATCGCAGCGAGGGCTTCGGCCGCGTGATCGCCGAAGCAATGGTGCTCGGCCAGCCGGTCGTGGTCACGAACTTCTCGGGCAACGTCGACTTCTGCGAGCCCGACACCGCTTTTCTCGTGGACGGCGAACTCGTTCCGCTGCGCCCGGGCGACTATCTGTTCGCCGAAGGCCAGTACTGGTGCGATCCGGATGTATCGATCGCGGCCGAACAGCTCAAACGTATGATCGACGATGCGCCGCTCCGCGAGCGCATCGCACAGGCGGGCAAGGCGCGGATCGAGCGCGATTACTCGGTCGAAGCAGTTGCGCGCGCCTATGCCCGACGATTGGCCGACATTGTCGAGGTAACAGCGAAATGACGCTACGAGTGTGTGCTCCGGACATTTTCTCGGGCGATGCGGTGGGCAACCACTGCATCGGATTCGTTCGAATGGCTGAACGTCTCGGCATGCCGGCCGAGATGTATGCCAGCGGGTTCGACGAGGGAACCCACGGAGTACGCCCGCTCGACGCGTTATTCGACGAAGTCGCCCGGGACGACGTGGTCCTGCTCAGCTACTCGATCTTCGATCCGTATCTCGAACGGATTCTTGCGCTCGATTGCCGGAAAATCTGCTACTTCCACGGCGTGACCGATCCGCAACTGCTGCGCGCGCTCGAACCGCGCACCGCGCAGCTGTGCGAGCAGGCGCTCGCTCAGCTGCCGCTGCTCGCGCGCTTCGACATGGTGGTCGCGAATTCGCTCAACACCGCGCAAAGCCTCGCCGGCAACGTCGCGGCGAGCGCAATCAGGATCGTGCCGCCGGTCTTTCCCGACATGTACGTGTTCCGGCGCGAGCCGCCGCACAAGAGCCGCAAAAGGCCCGCGCCGAATCTGCTGACGGTCGGCCGGGTGGTGCCGCACAAGCGCATCGAGGACGGCATCGGCATTCTCGCGCTGCTCAAGCAGTGCGAGTTCAATGCGACGCTCAGTATCGTCGGCAGCACGCCGAACTACGATTATCTGAAGTTCCTGATCAATCACGCGCGCAGCCTCGGCGTGCTCGAGCAGGTCGACTTCAAGGGCATGCTCGACGACGCCGATCTGTTCGAATGCTACGAAAGCACCAACGGCCTGCTCGCGATGAGCCGCCATGAGGGCTTCTGCGTGCCGGTGCTCGAAGCGATGCACTACGGCAAGCCCGTGTTCGTGCGCGGCGGCACGGCCGCCCACGAGATCTGTCCGCCCGACTGCGTGTTCGACGCCGAGGCCGAACTCGCAACGTGGGTCGCGCCGCTGATGCAGCGCCTCGGCCAGGCGGGCGGGCGCTGTTCCGTCGACATGGACTATGTGAAGCACGCCGACGGCGTGCTGCAACGTGCCAGCGACGAGGTCTGGAGCACGATTTTCGCTGCTATCGGTGTGGCGAGCGCGGCTGCGCGTTCGCCGGCGCGGCCGCACGCGGCGGTTGCGGCCGCACTGCACGTCGCGAAGAAATAAGCGGCAACGGCGCGTTATCGATCGAGGCGGAGCCGAGGCCGAGTCGAGGCAAACCCAGGCACCCCGCCCCGCTCCCGCGCGGCGTTACTTGCCGCGCCGCTCGAAGTCGATCGGCTGCCCCGTATGCGGATGCGGCGTGAACGAAAAGTGCGCGCGCACGTACTTCTGCGACAGCGTGCACAGCAGGTTCATCAACTCGATCTGCCCGGCCGGAAAAACGGCCTCCCGGTCGGCGGCCTCGATCGGCTTTTGCATATAGCGCACGATGTCCTTTTCGAAATCGCTGACGCAATAGTCGAGCACCGCATCGCCCTCGATCGGATACGCGGCGACCTTCACGTCGCGATGCAGCGACAGATACGTGCTGAAAAGCCGCTCGGCCACGAACGGCAGGAATGGTGCGTCATCCGAATGAATCGTGGGTTCGAGTACGCCGCGCGCGGCTTCCGTGTTGCTTTGCGTTTCGAGGAAGGTCGCAATCGGTTCGAGCACCTTGCCGACATAGTTCTCCCAGAACGACTGCGAGCCGACCCAGAAATTGCAATAGCACAGCGTATCCGCCGACTGCCGCGGCGCCTCGCGCAGATTCCAGCCGATCCCGCATGCGTCGAGCAACGCCTGGCTGCGCTCGACGAGCCCCGGGTGCGCATGCTCGCCCTGCATCCACGCGGTGTACGAGAAATAGGCGAGCTGCGGAAACGGGTTAAGCATGCAGACGTCGGCATCGAGATTGGCCTGCACGAACTCGAGAAAACGGCTGCCGTCGATGCGCGCCTTCAACGCGAACTTCGGCGAAAAGAGCGCCGTGAAGTCCTGCTGCAAATGCACGCCCTTGCGGTACATGTCGACGAGAATGTAGAACTCGCGCCAGGCCGCGTGCTCGTTGTTACGCAGCACGAGCGGATGAAAAGCCGGTTCGGACAGCACCTGCCCCGGCGCATACAGCGGCTCGAAAATCCGGATCGATGCACTCATGACAACCCCGCGATCTGCAGATAGAAGTTTCCGTTATGCGGGTTCTGCCGGAACAGCGTGATCGAAGCGTTCGGCACCAGCACGTTGGGGAATCGGGACAGCGGAACGTTCAGCAGGTACTGCGAGATCACCGAGATCGGTCCGGCATGGCAGACGGCGGCAATCAGGCCGGGCTTGTCCGCATGGCGCAGCACTTCTTCCTCGACCCAGTTCACCGAGCGCGCGGCCAGTTCGAGATGCGACTCGCCGCCTTCGTAACGGTCCGACAGATGCTTGCCCCAGTCGGGAAACGCCACGCGAAAATCCTCGGCCTTCCAGGTCGCGAAGCGACCCGCATTGGTTTCGCCGAGACGCGCGTCGACGGTCCAGTCGCTCCGGTCCTTGAACAGCACTTCGGTGGTTTGCAGCGCGCGGCGCCACGGGCTCGAAAACACGCGATCGGGCACGAGGCCGCGGCCTTCCATCAGCGTGCGCAGCTTCGCGGCCTGGTCGAGGCCGTGTTCGGTCAACTCGTCCTGCTCGGTCGAGTTCAGCAGGCCGGCCACGTTGGCGAACGACTGGCCGTGGCGAATCAGAAGAAGATCCATAAAAGTTAGTTACGCAAAGACCTGGAAGACGGGTTGGAGGCGGGGTCGGGCAATGCCTTCAGGAACATCGCCGAAATGCGCCGCACGCTGAAGCGGTCGAACACGTCGGCATAGGCATGCTCGCGGATCGCCTGGCGCAGCGGCGCGTCATGCAGCATGTCTTCGAGCGCCTGGGCCCAGCCCTCTGCCGTATTCGGCGCAATATAGCCGGTCACGCGATGCCTGACGTTCTCGCGATAGGTCGGGCAATCGGAGTAGATGCTCGGAATGCCGAGGCTGCCGTAATCCGCGTATTTGATCGGCGACTTGCACGAGTTGAAGAACAGCGTCTCGGGGTCTTCTTCCGCGCCGAGCGGAACGATCGCGAACGTATAGCCTTCGTCGCGAATCGCCTTCTTGTACTCGATATTGCTGCGGCTGCCGCGATGCGTCACCCGCGGAATCGAATGAAGCTCGGGAAACGGATCGCCCCAGAAATCGATCAGGACGTGTTCGTTGCGCGTGAGAAAGCTTCTCAGCGTCGCGAAGAAATCCTTGCGGAAATGAACGAGCTTGATGCCGTCGAGGTTCGAGAAGATGATCTTCGGCGGCTGCGCTTCCGTCCACAATTCGGGCGAAAGATCGAAAGCCTGATGATCGAAACCGTTGGGGATAATGAGCACGTCGTCGGAACGCCGCACCTTGCGCATGCGCTCCTGCAGCAGCGGGTTCGACGCGGTCGCCGCGCTCGCCTCGCGAATCATCGCGAGCACGTTGTAGAGCACGTCCTCGTTCATTTCGAGGACGCTCCACGACGGCAGATCGAGCAGCCAGTCGTCGAGATCGTAGATCGTATGAAGACCGAGTTCGTTCGCCATCCGCATGATCTGCAGCGACAGGTTCGAGACGTGCTTGTTGAACAGCACGACGTCGAAGCGATGCAGATGGCTCACGCCGACGTCCGCTTCCGAAATCTGCTCCCACTCGATCATCTGATGCCGCTGCATATACGACAGCAAAGGCGCGAACCGCGCGCCGATCGTGCGCGAACTCATCCGCCCATCGGTCATGGAGCGCCGCTGGACCACCAGCAGGCGAGGAATCTTAGGAGTGTGTGAGGCCGGCATCGATCAGGTGTCTGATGAGGTCTGCGGCTACCGTGCTCGACGAATGCCGTGCATAGACCCGTTCGTAATTGCTTTCAATCTTCGCATCCCGCTCCGTGTCGGAAAGGGCTGCCTGAAGCGCGGGAACGATGTCCGTCGCGCGGGTGGAAGCCGCGTACCAGACATTGCCGCCGAAGTGCTCGCGCTGCCACTCCCCATCGACCATGACGAGCGGCTTCTTCACGAATGCGCCCTCGAGACACGAGCGGCCCGGCGGATCGAAGCTCGGCTCCGCGACCACGAGCGCGTTGGCGAGCGCGGAGCGCAGCAACGCGCTGCATGGCTGGATGAACGGCAGAAAGTGGATGCCGCGATGCGCCTCGCTCATGCATTGCCGGTTGTATTCCTCGTCGCGGAAGCCGCCGACCATGAGCCCGTTCAGTTCGAGGCGGTTCAGCGCGCGAATCAGTTCGAGCTGGTTCTTGACCGGCTCGATCAGGCCGAGACACAGCACGTAGTCCGAGACATCGCAGACCGTGGGCAACAAATCCTTGTCGGCTGGCGCGAGGAACCGGTCGGAGATACCGGAGCCGACCACCACGCATTTGTCGGCATCGACGGCGATATGCGCGTTGAAATGAGCGAGTTCGGTCGCGGACTTGAAGAGCAGCCGGTCGGCACGCCGCACGAACGCCCCGATCCGGCTGATTTCGGCGGCGTCGGGCGGGCTCAGCCACCAGACGTTGGGCCAGAGAAAGAGCTTCTTGCCGTGATTGACCGTCTCGCGAACGATCGCCTCGCCGTCCGCATGAACGGAGAAGTGCATGACCGCGTCGTAAAAGCGCAGCGGGCGGCTGCGGATGCCGTAAATGTCGGCCTGTACGTCCGAATCGTTGAGGAGTTCGGCGACCTGCACGAGCTCCGACTCACCACCACCGCTCGTCATGAACGCGGTACTGTGAGTGGTCAGGAGAATCTTGAAATGCATATTGCGGGCTCCGTCCCGAATCGTGGGCTTTGGCCTTCCGCGGGACGCTGCGCAGTCCCGGCGCCGGTCGTCAGCGGGAGAGGCTCGGACCGTTGTCGGCAGGGGCTCGATTTTACGCCAAAACATCGTGCAAACGGCCGCTGTCGCGGCGCGCCAGCGCTCTCGCCGCGAGGCCGTCCGTCACGTTTATCGAAGCGCCTCGCGATAGCGGGCGCCGCACCTTGCCGCAGTGGCCACACCGGCTTCGCGCGCTGCCCTTGGCGACGACGAATATTTTGTAAGCAACCGTAAATGGCGGCGCAACATCCCGAAGTCGCAGCACTCATTGCCGAACGTGACGGATATCGCAACTCGCTGCCAACCGGCATGCCGCATTTTTCGAATCTCGGCGACGTGCCGCCCGGCCACGACTATTCGCCAATTCCGTCGATTCCGGATATCCAGCAGAACGAAGCACGTCTCTTCGGCAACGTCGCACGCACGCATACGTTCATGGGCCACTTCCACACCGACCTGATGAACGCGCGCATACCGCTTTTCATGCGCAACCCCGGCGCGAGTTTCCGGATCAGGAAGGCGCGTTAAGCCCGCATCGGACCGCGTTTTACGGCATATCGGCAACACGCGAGGAAGGCCGCCGGAAAGGGAAGGAAGGTGGGGCCGATGCTGCCGTCAAGACTTTGAAATGCTAGGATGGCGCGCTATTACCACCCATTCGAGCGCAGCACATGCCCCCTATTGAACCTGCCGAGCAACCATCGCAACGCCGGCAGCTCGCGATCTGCGTCGCGATCGTCATACTCGCCCCCCTGCTGGTCAAGGCGCCACTATTGCTCGGCATTCTGATTTCCGACCCGCTCGCGCTTTATAGCGGCATCGCCACCAACGTGTTGCCGGGTCCGTTCGGCGGCTTCCCGCCGATGCCGACCATCGATCCGAATATCGCGTTTACGAGCCATACGCTCGGCCATCGCGCGGCGCTCGACATTCTGTCGGGCCATCTGCCATGGTGGAATCACTACGAAGGCGTGGGCGTGCCGCTGGCCGGCGAAATGCAGGCGGCGGCGCTGTCGCCGCTCAACGTTCTGCTCGCGCTGCCGAACGGCCAGCTGTACATGCATCTGTCCTTGCAGATCATCGCCGGGCTGTCGACATGGGCGTTGCTGCGCAAACTCGGCTGTGTCCCGCTCGCGGCTCTGGCGGGTGCGCTAGCCTTCGAATTCAACGGCACGTTTGCCTGGCTCGCCAACGCGATCGTCAACCCGGTGCCGTTCCTGCCGATGGTGCTGCTCGGCGTCGAAAATCTCCGCGAGCATATCGCCGAAGGACGACGTGGCAATGCGGCATGGATCGCCATCGGCATCGCTGGTTCGCTCTATGCCGGCTTTCCCGAGGTCGCGTATCTGAACGGCCTGCTGATCGTCGTCTGGACGCTGGTGCGCGCGGCCTCGGTGCCGGGCGCGACGCGTGGGCGCTTCGTCATGCACGTCGCGGTGGGGGGGCTGGTCGGGCTTGCGATTGCCGCTCCGATCGTGCTCGCGTTCTTCGACTACCTGCCGCTCTCGGACACGGGCGGTCACGCGGGGGACGGCTTCGCGGGCGTGATCATGCAACGCTCGACCCTGCTCGGCACCTGGATGCCCTATGCGTTCGGCGGCATCTTCCAGCTTCGGGGAATCGAGGGCTTCTGGGGCGCCATTGGGGGCTATGCCGGCATCGCCCTGTCGGTGCTGGTGCTGTACGGCATGTGCGGCAAGCGGCTGCGCGGCCTGCGCATCGCGCTCGCCGTCTGGGTGCTCGTGACGCTCGGCATGACGTATGGCGTACCGGGCATTCATGCGCTCGCGCGCATCATCCCGGGCGTCAAGTACGCCGCGTTTTTCCGCTATTTCCCGCCGTCGTGGGAACTCGCGCTGTGCGTTCTGTCGGCGCTTGCGTTGACGGATATCGGCTCGCAGCCTCGCCCGGCGCGGTTGAAGCTCGCGGTCGCCGCCACGGCGCTCGCCTGTTTGCTCAGCCTCATCCCGATGATCCAGCATCACATCGTGCCCACGGGCATGATCGCGCATGGCGGCGCCGTTTTCGGCCTCGCGGTTCTCCTGGCTCTCGCCGTCGTCGCGTGGCGCATGGATGTGCTCCGGTCGCCCGCCACGGCGCTCGCCACCGTGCTGATCGTCGAAAGCGTGGTCAATTTCCTCGTGCCCACGCTCAGCCACCCGCGCCACTCGACCGTTCATCTCGCCGGCGTGCGCTATCTGCAAGACAACCTGGGCCTGAACCGTTTCGCGACGTTCGGCCCCATCGCACCGAACTACGGCTCGTATTTCGGCATTGCCTCGATCAACTACAACGATCTGCCGGCGCCGTCCGACTGGACGCACTACGTCAACGCGCATCTCGACAGCAACCAGGACCCGATTCCCGGAGTCACGCGGCATGATCCCAACGGACCGTCCGCGGCCGATAGCCTCATCGCGAACCGGGAGGCCTACGCGCGCATCGGCGTGCGCTATGCGCTCGTACCGAGCAATATCGATGCGCCGGATTTCAGGAAGCTGCGCGATTACCTCGCCGGACCGCCGAATCAGGACCTGAAGGAGGTCTACCGCGACGAAGTGATGCGGATTCTCGAACTGTCCGCGCCGGCCCCCTACTTCAGCGCGCCCGGCTGCACGATCACGCCGCAGGATCGCGACGCGGCCCACGTGCAATGCGACGCGCCCTCGAAGCTGTCGCGTCTCGAACTGTTCATGCCCGGCTGGCGCGCCACGGTCAACGGCAACGAGGCGCCGATCGCGCGCAGCGGCGAGATCTTCCAGGAAATCGAGCTGCCCGCCGGTCACGCCGACATCCAGTTCCGCTTCCTGCCGCCGCATATGAAGTGGGCCTATCTCGCGCTGCTGCTCGGCTGCCTCGTGTTCGCGTTCGATGCGCTGCGCGGCTACCGGAGCCGCAAGCCCCGCTGATCCCGTGCGCCATCCGTCTGCGCATGCCGCGCACCTCGCGCGCGGCATGCGGCCCAGGGCGGGCCGAGGGAGGTCATACGGCTTCAGGTAAAATTGCCCAAAGAGGGGCGATCTCTCTGGCGCCTTTTAATCACTGGCAAGCCGTCTTGCATGCGACGAGACGCTACCGCAAAAGACCTCAAGAATATGGTTGACACCCCTGCTGTTCGAATTGCCGTCGTCATTCCCTGCTACAACGAGGCGGCTGCAATCGGCACCGTCGTCGGCGACTTCCGCAAAAGCCTGCCCGACGCCGACATTGTCGTATTCGACAATAACTCGAAGGACAACACGGCCGACGTCGCCCGCGCGGCGGGCGCCCAGGTCATTTCCGTGCCGCTGCAAGGCAAGGGCAACGTCGTGCGCCGCATGTTCGCGGACGTGGACGCGGACGTCTTCGTGATGGTCGACGGCGACGCGACCTACGACGCGGCCGCCGCTCCGGCCCTCGTCGATCTGCTGATCGAAAACAAGCTCGACATGGTCGTCGGCTCGCGTCTGAGCGACGAGCAAACCGCGTACCGGCTCGGCCACCGCTTCGGCAACGTGCTGCTCACGCAATGCGCGGCGACGATTTTCGGCAAGACCTTCAAGGACATGCTGTCGGGCTATCGCGTGTTTTCGCGCCGCTATGCGAAGACCTTCCCGGCCCACTCGAAGGGCTTCGAGATCGAAACTGAACTCGCGGTCCACGCGCTCGGCATGCGCATGCCCGTAGCGGAAGTCGAAACGCGCTATTCGTCGCGCCCCGAAGGCTCGGAAAGCAAGCTCAACACTTACCGCGACGGCTTCAGGATTCTGATGATGATCCTGAAGCTCTTCAAGTCGGAGCGGCCGTTCGCGTTTTTCACGACGGGCTTCGCGATCTGCACGCTGCTGTCGATCGTGCTGGCGATCCCTGTCCTCACGACTTATGTCGAAACCGGCCTCGTGCCGCGCATCCCGACGTTCATTCTCAGCACGGTGCTGATGCTGCTCGGTGCGATCCTGCTGATTTGCGGCATCGTTCTCGACACAGTCACGCGCGGCCGGAACGAACTGAAGCGCATCGCCTATCTCGCGATCCCCGCCCTGAAGTCGCGGAGCCAAGGTGGCTAAGCTGCACCGCGAATTCATCTGGTTCGCGGTTGCCGGCGCGGTCGGCTTTGCCGTCGATGCCGGCGTGCTCTATGCCGCCCTGGCCGTCGGTTGCGGCCCCTATGCGGGGCGCGCGATTTCGTTCCTGTGCGCCGCCTTCGTCACCTGGCAGATCAATCGGCGCATCACGTTCACCGCGGCGGCGGGCACGTCGCTGTGGCGCGAATGGTGTCAGTATCTGGCCGCGATGTCGCTCGGCGGCGCATGCAATTACGGCGCTTACGTGCTCGCGTTGCATCTGCTGCCGCACGGTCCGGCGAGCCCCTTGCTGGCGGTCGCGGCCGGCTCTGTCGCCGGCATGTTCGTGAACTTCGCGACGGCCAAGCTGTGGGTCTTCAGAACCGCGCCGCAAAAGGGCACGAAGTAGGCGGCTCAAACACCGCCGCGCATCACGTCCTCATACAGCGCCCGATACGCACTCCCCAACGCCGCCCCGGAAAAGAGCCGCTCATACCGCTCCCGCGCCGCCGCGCCCATCGTGCGCGCCAACGCTTCGTCGAGCGCGAAGCGGTTGATCGCGGCAGCCAGCCGCGCAGGCGACTCGGGCGGCACCACGAACCCCGTCACCCCATCCTCGTTCACAAACGAAGTCCCCGATCCGACCTCGCAGCACACCATCGGCTTGCCGAACATCGCGGCCTCGACGAGCACCATGCCGAACGCTTCCGAGCGCAGATGCGACGGCAGCACCATCGCGCGGCAGCCCTTGAGCAGCGCGACCTTTTCCTCATGCGTGATCTGCCCCGCGAACACGACGTTGCGCGCGCCGTGCTGCCGCGCGAGAGCCTCAAGACGCTCACGCTCCGGGCCCGAGCCGGCGATCACGAGCTTCGCGCCGATACCCGGCGCGGCCTCGACGAGCGTATGCAGCCCCTTGTAGTAGCGCAGCACGCCGAGCGCGAGAAAATACGGCTCACCATCCGCGAGACCGAGCCGGCTTTCGACGTCGCGCTGCACGCTATCGGGCAGCGTCTCGTCGCGGTAATCGATGATGCCGAGCGGAATCGTCTTCAGACGCGCCTTCGACACGCACGCGGCCAGCGTCTCGCTGGTTTGCGCATAGGCCGGCGACGTCGCGACCACGGCCGACATGCTGCGCAGCGTGCGTCGCATCAGCGGCCCGTAGATCGCGCCGAGCGCTTTCTGCCGCACGATGTCGGAGTGATAGGTCATCACGGTCGGCTTGCGCGTGCGGCCGAGCAGATGCAGCACGTCCGCGAACGGCCACGGAAAATGAAAATGCACGACGTCGGCCCACGCGGCCATCTCGCGATACTTCATCACCGCGCACGGTCCGCCGAGATCGCACGACGCCGGCGCAGCCCACGACTTCTCGCGAATCACCTGCCCTTCCGGATAGTCGACGATGTCCGGCACCGGGTTCGGCGACAAGGTCAGGATGCGCGCTTCGACGCCGCGCTCGCGCGTCGACAGCGCGATCTGGCGGATCGCTTCCTGCAGGCCGCCCGGCGGGTCCGGGAAATACGTGCGGTAGACATGAACGACCCTCACGCGCGCACCTCCGCGCGAGGTTCCCGCGCGCCGCCGCCAGCCGGCTCGCCGGCGAACGTGATCGCCAGCATCTTGTCGAGCCGCGTCTCCCAGGTGTTCTCGCCGACCGCCGCGCGCGCTTCGTCGGCGCTCAGCTTGCCGCGCGCGAGCTGCGTTTCGATTGCCGCGATAAACGCGTGCGCGTCGCCGCCCACTTCGAGACCGGCGCGCGGCTCCTTCGCGAAATCGAGCGGCGTCGACACGACCGGCAGACCCGCCGCGAGATATTCGTAGAACTTCATCGGAAACATCGAGCGCGTGTATTCGTTGAGCAGCGTCGGCAGCACGCCCACCCGCATGCCGCGCAGATACTGCGGCAGCACGCCGTACGGGCGATAGCCGAGCAGGTGCACGTTCGGCAGGCGCGCGAGCTGCGCGAGCAGTTCGCTGCGCTGCCCTTCGCGTTCCTCGCCGATGATGACCCACTGCCATTGCGGCCGCGCCTGCGCCGTTTGCAGGAGCAGCGGAAAGTCGACCTTGAAGTCCGACAGCACGCCGTGATAGACGAGCCGCGGCTCGGCGATCGCGGCCAGTTCGGCAGGTAATTCAGCGGACAGCGGAGCGTCGTCGAGCGCCGTGCCGAAGTGCGTATCGTCGACGACGTTGCCGAAGAAATGCGTGTTGCGGTTGAACGGCTCGCACACTTCCTTCAACGACATCGCGGTTGTGAACACCGCCTCGCAGCGCCCGAGCAGATCGTGCTGCGCGTTGCGGAACGCCTCGACGTCGACGCCGGGAATCGCCGCGATGTCGTCGACGCAGTGATACACCAGCGGCCCGCGCGGCAGCGTCGCGATCGCATCGAGCATGTACGGGTGGTAGGTCCAGACGACCGGCTTGTCATAGCGATGCGACTTCGCGAAACGGTTCACCGAAAAGCGCAGCAGCGCCTGGTTCAGCGAACGCACGAACGGCAGGTGATGACCGGCCGGCACCAGCAGCGGCGAGAGCACCCAGAGGTTGTCCGCGCGTTGTGGCGGCCCGAGCACGAGCGATTGCACGCCGTGCCACAGGCGTCGCCATAGCCGCGACCAGTCGCGTCCGCTGCCGACTTTCGGGGCCCGGAAACCGACGCTCTCCACGTACAGAATCCGCCAGCCGCGCGCGGCGAGAATGCTCGCCGTGTGCTGCTTGTTGGTCCAGTACGGTTCGTCCCAGTCCGCGGTCGAGAACAGCACGCAGTCGTGCGCGGCGAGCGCGCCGTTCTGGCCGTGCGTACCCTGCGTACCCCGTGTACCGTCAGCCAACGAACACCTCGACCGGCCTACCCTGCAGGCTCTCGACGATGCGCCGCGAAGCCAGCCCGTCGCCGTACGGATTCGCGCGATTGCGCAGCGCCGCGCGCCGCGCCGGGTCGTCGAGCCAGCCGATCACCGCGCTCTCGATGCTGGCCGCGCTCTGGCCCGCGAGCGTCGCAAAGCCGGCATCGACACCCTCGCGGCGCTCGGTGTGATTGCGCATCACGACGACCGGCACGCCGAAGGTCGGCGCTTCTTCCTGAATGCCGCCCGAGTCGCTAACCACGACCGCGCTGCCGCTGATCAGATAGAGGCTCGTCGGATAGTCGACCGGCTCGATCAGCGTGAGATTCGCGATGTCGTCGAGCTCGCGATGCACGGGGCCGCGCACAGCCGGGTTCAGATGTACCGGAAACACCCAGCGGTAATCGCGATAGCGTTGGCACAGATCGCGCAGCACGCGGCAGATGTCCTGCAGCACGTCGCCGAAATTCTCGCGCCGGTGGCACGTCACGAGCACATGCTGCTGCTGCGCGCCGTGCCATTCGGGCAGCGGGCTCGCGGGCGGCGCGACGTTCCAGCTCGCGCGCACTTCGGCGATCGCATCGACGACCGTGTTGCCGGTCACGACGATCTTCTGCGCCGCGATGCCTTCGGCCAGCAGGCTCTCCCGCGCGCGTTCGGTCGGCGCGAAATGCAGCGTCGCGATGCGGCCGAGCAGGCTGCGGTTCGCTTCCTCGGGAAACGGGCTCGCGAGATCGCCGGTGCGCAGCCCCGCTTCGACGTGGCCGACGCGAATGCCGCGATGAAACGCGGCGAAGCCCGCGCAAAACGCCGTCGTCGTATCGCCCTGCACGATCACCCAGTCGGGGCGCGTTTCGTCGAGCGCGCGATCGAGCGCCGCAATGAGCCGCGACGACAACGCGTTCAGCGATTGCCCCGGGCTCATCGTATCGAGCGTGATGTCCGGTTCGATGCCGAAGAATTCGAGCGCCTGCGCGGCCATGTCCTTATGCTGTCCGCTCGCGCAGACGATCGTTTCGAACTCGCCGCGCAACGCGCGCACGACCGGCGCGAGCTTGATGACCTCGGGCCGGGTGCCCATCACGACCATGACTTTCATTGCAATGCGTTCCCCGCCTTGACCTGCTGGTGAGTGCCCTTGAACTCGACGCCGAGCGTCAGGGGCAGCGTGTGCGTGGACGGCGTCACGACGCGAAACGCGCCGTCCTCTTCGATGATGTGCGTGAGCGACCTGAAGCGCAGGAAGTCGAGCGCGTCTTCCTCGTGCAGGAACAGCGGCCGCTGCGCCTTGCCGCGCATATAGGCGATGAACTGCTCGTGCGCGTCGATGCGCGCGGCCTCGTCGGACCAGCCGTAGGCGTAGCGCTCGGAGAACGGATGATCGAGGTAGCCGAACAGCGTGTGGGTGGCGTAGGCGATGTCGAAGGCCTGCTTGAAGATCGCGAGCGGATCGCCGTCCTTGCGCATGCAGTCGCCGTGCAGCATGCATTGCTGGCTATGGCCGACGAAACCCGCCGGCAAGCCGGCCAGCGCGCCGCCGCGCGCCGTCAGAAACTCGGGATCGTTGCGGATGATGCCGCCGACGCAGCCCGCGTAGCCCGCGTCGACGAGGCCGCGCATCGCATACGGCGGCGACTGGTGAAACGGCGACACCGCGTAGCGCACCGGCACGCCGGTCGCGCGTTCGAGCAGTTCGGCCGATTGCGCGCCTTCGGCGAGCGCGGTGTCGTAGCTGCCGCCCCAGTTCGGCGAGTGCGTCGCCGTATGCGACAGCACCGCGCCCTGCTGCCGGTCGGCCAGCAGTTCGCGCAAGATTTCGTGCTGACCGCCGCGTTGCAGGTTCTGCGTATGCACGGCGAGCGAGAACGGCACGCCGAGCCGCTGGTACGCCTGCCACAACGGACGCGCCGATTCGACGTCCTCGTCGCAATCGAGCCGCGACGTGATTGCCGCGTCATAGCCCCACGGCAGTTCGCTCAGCACCGGCTGACACGGCAGCGCATCGGCCCGGTAGCCCGACAGGAACTGCTCGACGAGGCGCCATTCGAACGAATCGCACGGGCCGGCCGGCCGGTTGAACCACAGCACGGCCGAGGCACCCGCCTCCCACAACGCCGCGTAGGCGAACTGCCGCTCGCCGTTCACGACGACCGACGCCAGCTCCGCTTCGGCCGGCACTTGAGGCGCTTCCGCGAGCGCCCAGATCGAGCCGTCGGCGCGAATCGCGCCGTAGCCGAGGTTGTTCCACTCGTCAGTGAAGTCGAAGCGTTCGAACGGGCGATGCCACTGCGCGCCGCCGAGTGTTTGTGCCAACGCGCCATAGCGCACCGCCGCCGCGCTTTCGCGCGACTCGCCCGCCGGCGCCGAGGCACTGCGGCTCGCCGCGCCGAGCCCGGACGGCAAAGCCGCGGGCCGATAGCGCAGATAGTCCGCGAGCGCGATCGGCATATGGCCGAACACGATCAGCTTGCGCGGCCGCGCATTCACATAAGCGATCAGGTCGGCACTCCAGGCATCGGGCGCGTCGACGGCGACCACGACGTCGGGCGCGATCTCGTGCAGCACGTTGCGCGTGATCGCCTGCGCCTGGGTCGTGCTGACCGAGCGCCGCAGCGCCGCCAGCACATACTGGCCGGCCTCGGCGCGCGCCTCGGGACACGCGACGCCGATCATGCGCCCACCACGTGACGGAATTTGGCGCGGCTGCCCACGCGCACGAAGTCGTCGTGACCGACGTAGGCGATCGTGAACGCGTCCTGCCAGAAGTGGCGCAGCTTCGCGGTCGTTTCTTCCGCGTTCGCATGCGGTTCGAGCACGATGCGCAGCGTGGGCGGCGTCGTGCGCAAGTCGATCTGGAATTCCTGAATCCCGCCGACGCGGTGATCGAGCATGTCCTGGATATGGTGCGTCGGATGCGCGACGCCGTTGATCGGCACGACGTCGTGAATCCGGCCGACCACGTCGGTCAGGAAGAAGCCCTTTTCCGTTTCCTGCACGCGCGCGAGGTCGCCGGTCGTGTAACGGATCAACGGCATCAGCCGGTTGCGAAAACCCGTGAACACGAGTTCGTGCGCGCCGTCGGGGTTATCGGGCGCGACGCGGCTTTCCGGCCAGCCTTCCGATTCGAGAATCTGGAAGCCGCCTTCATGACCGTCGAGTTCGTAGGCCATCACGCCGAGTTCGGCGAGACCGTAGCGGTCGATCACGCGGCAGCGCAGCGCCTTCGCGATCATCTCGCGCGCCTGCGGTTCGAGCAGCTCGCCGCTCGATTCGAACACCTGGAACGCCTTGCCGCCGCCGTACTTGCGCTGCACGTAGCAGGCGAGCGCGTACATCGTCGAGGGATGCGAGTGCGCGAGATACGGCCGGCGGCGCTTGAGCGTGCGCCACATTTCCTCGAGGCCCTGGTCGTCGATGCGGTCGAAGAAGATGTTGCTGCGATTCATCGCGAAGCATTTGAAGTCTTCGCGCGACGGCCACTCGGGCACCGCCTGATCGGGGAAACGGCATGCGAAGTGCAGCTCCGAGCGATGGCGCAGCTTGCCGATCCGCTCGCGGCAATAGTTCGTGACCGCCGACGAATAATCGGCGCCTTGCTGGTCGTAGTAGATCGTCGTCGAAAGCCCGGTCGAGCCGCCGGTCTTGCAGGCATGGTGCTGGCCCGCCACGAGCGGCCCCGACAGCAGACGCGGCCCCTGCTCGCGGATGATGTCCTTGGTCAGGTACGGCAGCTCTTCCAGATAGCGCGGGTCGTCCTTGACCCTGGCCGGCTCGAACTGCCTCGCGAGAAACAGATCGCGGTAGTAAGGCACCTTCGCGCCGGCGAATTCGAGCATGTTGGCGAGCCGTTCGAGCGCGATGCGGCGGCGATGCGGTATCGGCAGCGTATAGTGCTCGCGCAGTTCGCGGATTTTCGGCCGCACGCTGCGTTTTTCGGCGCTCTCGGCAATCGGATAGGCGATATAGCCGCCCGCAAAACCCTTCAACGTGCGAAACGGCTGACGCACGAGTAGGGATTCGGAGTAGCGCAGGAATGGGTGATTAGCTCGCATGAAATTCGAACCTTGTTGCGCCTCGGGGACGAGCCCCGAGCGGTGTTACTGAACCGCGCGTCCGGATGATTGCGCCGCCGGGTCGCGGTGTCTCGCGGTGTCGTCACGCTCGACGCCACGCCGTGCGCCATGCACGGCACCGCGCCACGCCGCGACAGGCCACACTACGCCAGGCATTACGCCGCGCCAATGCGGCTCACGTCGCGACGCCCGACGGTCATGCACGCGCGGCGCGACGGCCGCCCGCGCACGCTCAGTGCGGCAACTGCGCAGTGTGGCTGACGGGCGGCTCGTCGGTTTCTTCCGGCGGCAGCACGGCTTCGTCGGCGATCATCTTGCCGTGCTCCATCGAGATCTTGCGGTTGCACACGCGCGCGACGAGCTTCGGATCATGCGACGCCACCACCAGCAGCGCCGCCTTGCCGACGAGGCTTTCCAGCCGCTCGGCCGCCTTCACGCTGAATTCGGCGTCGCCGACGCTGAGCCATTCGTCCATGATGAGGATGTCGGCTTCGACGCTCGTCGAGATCGCGAACGCGAGGCGCAGCATCATCCCGCTCGAATAGGTGCGCACCGGCAGATTCAGGTAGTCGCCGAGTTCGCTGAAGTCGGCGATCTCGTCGATCTTGCTGCGGATGCGCGCGGGCTTCAGCCCGTCGAGAATGCCGCGCAGATAGATGTTTTCGAAGCCGGTCGCGTCGGGGTCGAGGCCCATCGACACGTCGAGCAGCGAGGCGATCTTGCCCTGCACCTTCAGCTCGCCGCGCACCGGCGCATAGACACCCGACAGCGTGCGCAGCAGCGTCGTCTTGCCCGAGCCGTTATGGCCGATCAGGCCGATGCGCTCGCCTTCGCCGAACGTGAAGCTGAGGTCGTCGATCGCGCGGACGATCGCATGGCGACCCGCGTCCTGGCCGATCCGGCCGCCCGTCGTCAGATTGAGCACCGCCTTTTTCAGCGAACGATGCGAGTTCTCGTAAATCGGAAATTCGACGGAGATGTTACGAGCGACAATCGATGAGGAACTCACAATATCAAAGCCAGTAAGGAACGCGATTACGGAAACGCTTCATCAGGATCTGCGCGAACGCAAAGCCGACGATCAGGAGACCGATCGACCAGGCCCACGACTCCCAATGGGTCGGGCGGCCGGTGAGCGGCGCGCGCACGGTTTCGATCAGGTGATAGAGCGGGTTGTATTCGGCGACCCACGCGCGGTCCTTGAGAATTTCCGGCGACCACATGACGGGCGTGAAGAAGAACACGACCTGGATCAGGTTCGTGACGATCGGCGGGATGTCGCGAAAGCGCGCGCACAGCACGCCGAGCGTGACGCCGAGCCACACGCCGTGCAGCAGCAGGATCACGAGCGCGAACGGCACCAGCGCGATTTCCCAGCCCGGCCAGTGGCCGAACACGATCAGCAGCACGACCACCACCGGCAGGCTATGCAGCAGGATCACGAAGTTGCGCCACGCGATGCGGCACACATGTACGGTGAGCGGCAGCCTGATCTGCTTGATCAGATAGGCGGAGCCGATGAAGGCGAGGCAGCCCTCGTTGGCGACCGACGCCAGGTACGCCCACACGACGAGCCCGACCGCGAGATACGGCAGGTAGTTCGCGATTTCCTGGTGCAGCAGCGTCGAGTACAGCGCGCCGAGCACGACCACCATGATGATCGTGCTGAGCGTGAACCAGAACGGCCCGAGCACCGAGCGGCGATAACGCTGGCGGATGTCATGCCAGCCGAGCGTGCCCCACACGCGCAGCGCCTTCATGCCGATAAACAGATCGTCGCGCTCGTTGTGGCGCGTCAGGTCTTCGGAGTCGTTGGTAAAACTGATATCCATCTCAAGTACGTCCGTAAATGTCCTCGAAGCGGACGATATCGTCTTCGCCGAGATATTCGCCGCTTTGCACTTCGATCATCACGAGCTCGACGACGCCCGGATTTTCGAGGCGGTGCTTGTGACCGGCCGGGATGTAGGTCGACTCGTTGGTCGACACGAAAAATTCCTGCTCGCCGTTGACGACCTTCGCCATGCCGCTCACCACGACCCAATGCTCGTTGCGGTGATGATGCATCTGCAGGCTCAGGCTCGCGCCCGGCTTCACCTCGATGCGCTTGATCTTGAAGCGCGGCCCCTCTTCGAGCACCGAGTACGTGCCCCACGGCCGATGCACGGTGCGATGCACCTTGTACGTCTCGTGGCCGCGCAACTTCAGTTCCGCGAAAATCTGCTTCACGTCCTGCGCGCGCGCCTTGTTCGCGACGAGCAGCGCGTCGGGCGTGTCGATCACGATCAGGTTGTCGATGCCGACCGCGCCGATCAGACGGCCGCCGCTGCGCAGATACGAGTTCTTCACGTCGACGAGCAGCGCCTCGCCTTCGACGCGGTTGCCGCTCGCGTCGGCCGGCGACAGATCGGACAGCGCGGTCCACGAACCGACGTCGGTCCAGCCGATGTCGCAACGCACGACCGCCGCGTGCGCACACTTCTCCATCACCGCGTAGTCGATCGACAACTCCGGCACCGCGCCGAAACTGCCCGGTTCGAGCCGCACCTGCGCGCCGGTCGCGCCCTCGGCCGAGGGCGACTTCTCCATGCACGCGGCCGCGGCATCGAGAATGTCCGGGCAGTGCGTGCGCATTTCCTCGAGGATCGTGCCCGCGGTGAAGCAGAACATGCCCGAGTTCCACACGAACTTGCCCGAGGCGAGATATTCGCGGGCCTTGTCGAGCGACGGCTTCTCGACGAAGCGCACGACCCGCTCGCCATCGGCTTCGATATAGCCGTAGCCGGTTTCGGGCGTCTCCGGATGCATGCCGAAGGTCACGACCTTGCCGGCCTGCGCGAGCGTGCGCGCCCGCTCGACCGCCGCCGCGAACGCGGCCTGATCGGCGATCAGATGATCGGCGGCGAGTATCAGCATCACCGTGTCTTCGCCGTGCGCCTTCGCGGTATGCAAAGCCGCCGTGGCGACCGCCGCGGCCGTATTGCGGCCGAACGGTTCGAGAATGAACGAGGTCGCCACGCCCTTCTCGTTGACCTCGCGGAAATCGTCTTCGGTCTTGAAGAACAGCTCGCGGTTCGTCACCGTCAGCACTTCCTGCACGCCGGGCAGCGCCACCGCGCGCAGAAAGGCTTTCTGCAGCAGGCTTTCGCCGTCCGCGAGACGGATGAACGGCTTCGGATGCAATTCGCGGGACACCGGCCAAAGCCGCGATCCCGCTCCGCCGCACAGAATGATCGGTAACAAACTCACAGCTTCCTCTCGATTTCGTACTTATTACGTGACCGCGCGACGGCGGCGCACTGAGGCGAATTCATCGGCACGATCCATTCGGCACGTCCAGCACGAATTGCGCCACCCTGCGTGCGCTTTGCCCGCGCGGCGCCGCTATCATGCGCCGCACCGGAGAAGCGCCCGGTGGCACGTTCGTATCGCGACATTCTACCGCCGCCCCCTTTCACCACTGTCAGGCTTCGTTAGTTCGGGGAAGCCGTGCGCGGACGGGCAGCGCGCTGCGTCTCCCGATGCGTCCGTGTACCGTCTGGGCGCCATGAGAGCACGCGCGGGCTGCCGCAAAAACAGCCTCAGGAACAGGCCGCGGGCGACTTCGGAAAACCGTCCGTCAGACACAGGCGCAACGCGTCGCGCCAATGCGGCGCGGCAAGCCCGAACACGCGCGCCAGCTTCTCGTTCGACATTATGGAATTGGCTGGACGCTGCGCCGGCGTGGGGTAATCCGCGGCGGGAATCGGCAGGGTGTTCGGCCGGTTCGGCAGGCCTGCGAGCTCGAAGATCGCCGACGCGAAGCCGTGCCACGAAGTCGAATCGCCCGCGCACAGGTGATAGATGCCCGAGCGCTCGTGCCACCATGTCGCGCCGTGTTCGGCGGCGAAGGCCTGCGCGCACAGATGCGCGGTCAGCGTCGCGATCGTGTTGCACCAGGTGGGCGCGCCGAACTGGTCGGCGACGACCTTCAGTTCGGGACGCTCGGCGCCGAGCCGCAGCATCGTCAGCAGAAAGTTCTTGCCGCGCGTGCCGTACACCCAGCTCGTGCGCAGCACGAGGTGATCGACGCCCGTCGCCGCGATCGCCTGCTCGCCCGCGAGCTTGGTGCGGCCGTAGGCGTTCTGCGGATCGGTCGGATCGTCCTCGACGTAGGCGCCTTGCTTCGTGCCGTCGAACACGTAGTCGGTCGAATAGTGGATCAGCGCCGCGCCGAGCTTTTTCGCTTCCTCGGCAAGCACGCCCGGCGCCTCGCCGTTGATGCGCATCGCGAGATCGGCTTCCTGCTCCGCCTTGTCGACCGCCGTATAGGCCGCCGGGTTGACGATCAGCGCGGGACGTACCTCGCGCACCACCGCGCGGATCTGATCGAGGTTCGACAGATCGAGCCGCGAGCGGTCGACTGCCACCACGTTGCCGAGGCCCTGCAGCGTGCGCGCGAGTTCGTAGCCGACCTGGCCGTTCACGCCCGTGACGAGAATCGTGCGCTTCGCATCCTGTGCGCTCATGCGGCTGTCCCTTATGCGTAAACTTCGGCCTCGGCGAGGCGCTTGCCTGCCGCGTCCTTCGCCGCGAGCAGCGGTTCGACGCCGATCGGCCATTCGATGCCGATGGCCGGATCGTTCCACACGATGCTGCGCTCGTGCTCGGGGAACCAGTAGTCGGTGGTCTTGTAGAGGAACTGCGCGGACTCCGACAGCACGACGAAGCCGTGCGCGAAGCCAGGCGGCACCCACAGTTGCCGGTGATTCTCGACCGACAGCGTCACGCCGACCCACTTGCCGAAATTCGGCGAGCTCTTGCGGATGTCGACGGCCACGTCGAACACCTCGCCTTCGACGACGCGCACGAGCTTGCCCTGCGCATGCTGGATCTGATAATGCAGACCGCGCAGCACGTCCCTGGCCGAGCGCGAGTGGTTGTCCTGCACGAACTCGACGCCCGCCTCGACCTTCTCGGCAAATTCGAGCGCATTGAAGCTCTCGAAGAAAAAACCACGCGCATCGCCGAACACCTTCGGCTCGATGATCTTGACTTCGGGCAGTGCCGTAGCGGTTACCTGGATGGCCATGCGACGTGATCCGTAAGAATGTTTTGCAGGTACTTCCCGTAGGCGTTCTTCGCGAGCGGCCTGGCAAGCGCGAGCAGCTGTTCGCCGTCGATCCACTTGCGGCGGTACGCGATCTCTTCCGGACACGCGACCACGAGACCCTGGCGCTTTTGCAGCGTCGCGATGAAGGTCGCGGCCTCGATCAGCGAATCGTGCGTGCCGGTGTCAAGCCACGCATAGCCGCGGCCCATGATCTCGACGTTGAGCGCCGCGTTCGCGAGATAGCGCGAGTTGACGTCGGTGATTTCGAGTTCGCCGCGCGGCGACGGCTTGATGTCCGCGGCGATGTCGCAGACCTGTTTGTCGTAGAAGTAGAGGCCCGTGACCGCGTAGTGCGAGCGCGGCTTCGCGGGCTTCTCCTCGATCGACAGCGCACGGAACTGCTCGTCGAATTCGACCACGCCGTAGCGCTCCGGATCGTGCACGTGATACGCGAACACGGTCGCGCCGTCGGTCTGGTCGTTGGCGCGCTCGAGCTGCTTCGCAAGATCGTGGCCGTAGAAGATGTTGTCGCCGAGAATCAGCGCCGACGGATCGTTGCCGACGAACTCGCGGCCGATGATGAACGCCTGCGCGAGCCCGTCCGGCGACGGCTGCACCGCGTACTGGATGTTCATGCCCCACTGGCTGCCGTCGCCGAGCATCGCCTCGAAGCGCGGCGTGTCCTGCGGCGTGGAGATGATCAGCACGTCGCGAATGCCCGCCACCATCAGCGTGGAAAGCGGGTAGTAGATCATCGGCTTGTCGTAGACCGGCAGCAGCTGCTTCGAGACGACATGTGTGATCGGATACAGGCGGGTGCCCGAACCGCCCGCGAGAATGATGCCTTTGCGCGCCATGGCCGTGCCCTTATGTGCCGTCACGCGCGTTGCGCGTAGTTGGTTTCGACCCACTTCCGGTATTCACCCGAAGCGACTTCGTCGGACCATGCCTGATTGCCCAGATACCACTGGACCGTTTTGGCAAGACCCGTTTCGAACGTTTCCGCCGGCTTCCAGCCGAGTTCGCGTTCGAGCTTGCGGGCGTCGATCGCGTAACGGCGGTCGTGGCCCGGACGGTCCTTCACATAGGTGATCTGGTCGCGATACGAGCCGGCCGCTTTCGAGCGCAGCCTGTCGAGCAGATCGCACAGCGTATGCACGACTTCGAGATTCTTTTTCTCGTTCCAGCCGCCGACGTTGTACGTTTCGCCGGGCGTGCCGCGCGCGAGCACTTCGCGGATCGCGCTGCAATGGTCGCCGACGTACAGCCAGTCGCGCACGTTCTGGCCGTCGCCGTACACCGGCAGCGGCTTGCCCGCGAGCGCGTTGGCGATCATCAGCGGGATCAGCTTTTCGGGGAACTGGTACGGGCCGTAGTTGTTCGAGCAGTTGGTGGTGAGCACCGGCAGGCCGTACGTGTGATGGTAGGCGCGCACGAGGTGATCGGAGCCGGCCTTGGTGGCCGAATAGGGGCTATTCGGCGCGTACGGCGTGGTTTCGGAGAATTGCGGGTCGGTAGCGGACAGCGAGCCGAACACTTCGTCGGTCGATACGTGCAGGAAGCGGAAGGCGGCCCGCTCGGCTTCGCCCAGCGTGTTCCAGTAGCTGCGCGCGGCTTCGAGCAGCGTGAAGGTGCCAACCACGTTGGTCTGCACGAAATCGGCCGGGCCGTGAATCGAGCGGTCGACGTGGCTTTCGGCCGCGAAATGCAGCACGGCGCGCGGCTTGTGCTCGGCGAACAGCGCGTCGAGCGCGGCGCGCTCGCAGATGTCGACGCGCGCGAAAACGTGATTGGGATTGCCCTGTAGCGATTTGAGCGTGCCGAGATTGCCGGCGTAGGTGAGCTTGTCGACGTTGAGCACCGCTTCGTCCGACGCATCGAGCCAGTCGAGCACGAAATTGGCACCGATAAAGCCGGCGCCGCCCGTTACCAGGATCATGAAATTCCCTTCTAGATGTTAGTGACAGGCCATTGTGACTGTGCCGGCCCGTGCACCCCGCGTAGTGGTGGAGTCCGCTTCTGCCGCCGCCCGTCGCGCCTTTCCGTACAACCGATAGACACTCAGACGCCGATTTTATGAAGGCACAATTATAAAGCCGCCCGGTGCAAAAACTAGAACCCTAACAACTTGAAACAGCTTGACAAAATTGGTATCGGGCTAACCGGATTATTTTTTTGAGGGCGCCCGAGGGTGGTTGCCGAGGGTGGCGGACGCGGGGGCGGCGGGAGGACGCAAACGAGCCAGTCAGGCTGCGAGCATCCAGCCCAGGGTCTCGATAAATGGGATGGACGCGATGGCCGGCACCAGCGCGCGCAGCCTGGCCGGCGATCCGACGAGCATCTTCACGTCGGTTTTCCGCACGAACGCGGGGTTGGCGCGGATTTCCAGCTCGTGCCCCGTCAGCTCGCTCGCCGCCGAGAGGATGTCGCGCAGCGTATAAGGCGTGCCCGTGCAGACGTTGACGGTTTCGGACACGGCCGGAGAATCGAGCAGTGCTTCGTACACGCTCGCCACGTAGCGCACGTCGGAAAAATCGCGCGCCACATCGATATTGCCGAGTTCGATGGACGACTCGCGGCGCGCGAAGTGCTCGACGATCTTCGGCACGAGGAAGTTCGAGGCCTGCCCGCGGCCGGTGTAGTTGAACGGCCGCACCATCAGGATCGGCAGCCGGTCGAACCAGGTGCGCACCATCGTTTCCATCGCCGCCTTGCTGGCCGCGTAGTGATTGACGGGGTGCAGCGGGAAGCTTTCGTCGATCGCGTCGCTGGTCACGTTGCCGTAGACGTGCGCGCTGCTCGCGATCAGCAGCTTGCGCGGCGTATGGCCGGCGTGCGCGCACGCTTCCAGCAGATTCAGCGTGCCCACCACGTTCACGCGATAGAAGTCCAGAGGATCGTCATGCCCGACGAAGCTGATCGCGGCCAGATGCACGATGTAGTCGGGCCGCACGCGCTCGATCACGCGCTGGCACGCATCGGGCGAGGCGATGTCGAGCGGCAGCCGGGTCGGCGTTGCCGTCGCGCCGGGGTCGCCCACCGTCTCGATCACGGTGTGGCCACGGGCGCGCAGCTTCCTGACCAGATATCGGCCGGTGAAACCGCTCGCACCGGTCACGAGCGTGCGCACGGGCTGCGTCGACTGCGAAAACGGCATGCCTTCTTCTGCTCCTGTTCGTCGCGCCAATATCCCGCCGGGGTTGCGAACTCGCGCCGAGTGCGGGCCCTCGACGATACCGGCAATGACGATACCGGCAATTCAAACCGGATATTATGTCAGGCCGACATGTTGCACCGCCAAATGCAGCATGCATGTCTATTACCACAAATTTCGAACCGCGCCGATTCATCCGATGACCCCCTCCACCACTTCCGGCATCTCGCCTCCCCTGGTACCGCTCGCGTTCGGCGATCTGCAGGGCTGCCGCAAACCGTTCCAGCAACTGCTGGCCAAGGCCGCGCCGCCAGACGGCACGCCGCTCTGGTTCGCGGGCGATCTGATCAACCGTGGCGCCGAGTCGCTGGCCACGCTGCGCGACGTCATCGCGCTAGGCGATCGTGCGGTACCGGTGCTAGGCAATCACGATCTGCATCTGTTGTCGGTGTCGGCGGGCATTCGCAAATCGAAAAAAGGCGACACGATCGACGACATCCTCGCTGCGCCCGATGCCGCCGATCTGCTCGACTGGATTCGCCACCGTCCGCTCGCGCACTTCGAAAACGGCATGCTGATGGTGCATGCCGGCGTGCTGCCGCAATGGGACGCGAGCATGACGATGGAGCTGGCCGACGAGTTGCAGCGCGCGCTGCGCGCGCCAAACTGGAAGGAAACGCTGGCGGGCCTGTACGGCAACGAGCCGAACCGCTGGAAGCCTGACCTGAAAGGCATCGACCGGCTGCGCGTGACCTGTAGCGCATTGACGCGCATCCGCTTCTGCACCGCGAACGGCACGATGGATTTCAGCAGCAGCGGCACCCTCGGTTCGGCGCCGGCCGGCTGCATTCCATGGTTCGAAGCGCCGTCGCGCAAGACCGAGGACGTGACCGTGGTGTTCGGCCATTGGGCCGCGCTCGGGTTGATCCTGCGCGACAACCTGATCGGCCTCGACTCGGGTTGCGTGTGGGGCGAGCAGTTGTCCGCCGTGCGGCTCGCGAGCAATCCCGCGGAACGCACGCTGACGCAGGTCGATTGCGAATCGTGCCGGGTGGCCGGCGGCAACTAGAGGCGCACTAGAGGCGCTGAAGTCCGCGCCCTACGCTCCCGCCCGATCAGCCCGACCCGCACGACGCCGGAGCGTCGAAACCGCCGTCAGGCCGAATGGCCCGAACGGTCGGCCGGCTCGATCAGCGTGCCCGCCGAATCGTCCGACGAAACGGCCTCTTCCGCCACGGCCGCCCCTGCATTCGCAGTGCCGTGCTGCATCTGCCGCAACGCACCGGCGATCGACTCCTGCGCCTGCGCGGCCAGCGTGCGCCGGTCCGCGCCCGCCGCCAGCGGCTCGCCCACGTACACATGCGCGGTCAGCGGGCCGCCGCGCAACAGCATGTCGAGCGAATCGGCCAGCGACAGATCGTCGATATACGCGGGCGCCGTCGACTGCCGGCCCTGCGCATCCTCGTACATGAGGCACACCGGCTGCACCGGCACGCCGGCCGACACCGCCGCCTGGAACATGTTCGAGTGAAACGGCAGCAGCGCGAGCCCGTTCGAGGTGGTGCCCTCGGGAAACACGCACATCAGCTCGCCGGTGCTCAGGCGATCCGCGAGTTCGTGCATGATCCGCTTCGCGTCGCTGCGCTTCTCGCGCTGGATGAACACCGTGTCCAGTTGCTGCGCGAGCCAGCCGACCACCGGCCATTGGCGGATCTCCGCCTTCGAGACGAACGGCGTCGGCCGCCACGCATTGATCACGTAGATGTCGATCCACGACACGTGATTGGCGACCACGAGCGCGCCGCGATCGAGCCGCGCCGCGTCGTTATGGACCACGAGGCGCATGCCGCACAAGCGCAGCATCTTCAGCGACCACGCGCGGTTGAGTGCGTGGCGCCGTTCCGCGCTCGCCTTCGGAAAGCGCGTGGCGACGGTCCACATGCCGTGCAGCAGATGCGCGATGAGTCGGATCTTGCGTAACGCGAGCTTCATTGTCGGAGCTTTCCTTGACTGGACGGCGGGCGCGGCGGCGTACTGAACGGAACCGCTCAGCGCTGCTCGTACGCGAGCTGGCCGGAGACGATCGTCGCGCGCACGCGCGCCGGCAGTTCGTATCCGAGGAACGGCGTGTTGTGCCCCTGGCTCTTCAGCGCGCGCGGCTCGACGAACCAGTGCGCGCGACGGTCGAACACGCACAGATCGGCCGCCGCACCGACCGCGACGCTGCCGGCCGCTGCAAGCCCGAGCACGCGCGCGGGCGCCGTCGTGATGCGGTTGAGCGCGGTGGCGAGCGGCACGCCCGCTTCGTCGGCCCATTTCACGGTCAGCGAGAGGAACAGTTCGAGCCCGGTCGCGCCCGGCGTCGCCTCGCCGAACGGCAGCAGCTTTTCGTCGTCGTCGACCGGCGTGTGGGCCGAGCAGATCGCGTCGATCGTGCCGTCGACGACGCCCGCGCGGATCGCTTCGCGATCGCGCTGCTGGCGCAGCGGCGGATCGAGCCGGAACTGCGCGTCGAAATACCCGATGTCGAGATCGATCAGATGCAGATGGTTCACGGTGACGTCGCACGACACCGGCAAACCCTCGGCCTTCGCCGCGCGCACGAGCTCGACGCCCGCCGCCGACGACACGTGCGGAATGTGCACGCGCGCGCCGGTCACGCGCACGAGTTCGAAGATCGTGTGCAGTGCGATCGTTTCGGCGGCCACCGGCACGCCCGACAAACCGAGCCGCGACGCCACCGCGCCGCTCGCGGCAACGCCGCCCTTGCCGAGATACGCATCGACCGGACGCAGCCATGCGGTGTAGCCGTAGGTCTTCGCGTATTGCAGCGCGCGCATCAGCACCTGGGTATCGACGATCGGCGTGTCGGCCTGCGAAAAGCCGACGCAGCCCGCCTCGGTCAGCTCGACCATCTCGGTAATGACCTGCCCCTTGAGGCCGACCGTCAGCGCGCCGAGCGGATACACGTGCGCCTGGTTCAGGTTGCGCGCGCGGAACCGCAGCATTTCGACGAGGCCCGGCTCGTCGAGCGTCGGATCGGTGTCCGGCGGACACACGAGGCTCGTCACGCCGCCCGCGAGCGCCGCGGCCATTTCCGACTTGAGCGTCGCCTTGTGCTCGTAGCCCGGCTCGCGCAGACGCGCGCACAGATCGACGAGACCCGGCGCGACCATGAGGCCGGTTGCGTCGACCGTCTGCGTGGCCTGGAAGCCGGCCGGCGCATGGCCGATCGCGGCGATCCTGCCCGCGTCGATAAAAATGTCCTGCTGCTGTTCGGTGCCCGCGACCGGATCGATCAGCGTGCCGCCTTGAATATGAATCTTCATGCGCTGCCTTTGTTAAACCCGTGGTTCAGCCTGATGCCCGGCCGTTGCCCGGTCGCGGCTTAATTGCTGCTTAATCGTTGTTGCCCGCGACGATGCCCATCACCGCCATGCGCACCGCGATGCCGAACGTGACCTGGTTCAGGATCACCGACTGCGGACCGTCCGCGACCTGCGAGTCGATCTCGACGCCACGGTTCATCGGTCCCGGGTGCATCACGATCGCATCGGGCGCGGCGAGCGCGAGACGCTCGGGCGTGAGCCCCCAGCTCTTGAAATACTCCTGCGACGACGGCAGCAGCGCACCGCTCATGCGCTCGTTCTGCAGGCGCAGCATGATGATGACGTCGACGCCCTTCAAACCTTCGTCGAGGTTGTGGAACACGCGCACGCCCATCTGTTCGAGCCCGCCCGGCAACAGCGTGCGCGGACCGATCGCGCGCACTTCGGGCACGCCGAGCGTGGTCAGCGCGTGAATGTCGGAGCGCGCGACGCGCGAATGCAGGATGTCGCCGACGATCGCCACACGCAGCTTCGTGAAGTCCTTCTTGTAGTGGCGGATCGTGTACATGTCGAGCAGGCCCTGCGTCGGGTGCGCATGACGGCCGTCGCCGGCGTTGATCACGTGCACGTGCGGCGCGCAATGCTGCGCGATCAGATACGGCGCGCCGCTCGACGCATGACGCACGACGAACAGGTCCGCGTGCATCGCCGAGAGGTTGTTGATCGTATCGAGCAGCGATTCGCCCTTGCTCGTCGACGACGCGTTGATATTCAGGTTCAGCACGTCGGCCGACAGCCGCGTCGCGGCGATTTCGAAGGTCGTGCGCGTGCGCGTCGAGTTCTCGAAGAACAGGTTGAACACCGACTTGCCGCGCAGAAGCGGCACCTTCTTCACTTCGCGATCGGTCACGCTGACGAACTGGTCGGCGGTATCGAGAATGTGATTGACGATCGACTTCGGCAAGCCCTCGATCGACAACAGATGTTTGAGCTCGCCGTTTTTCGTGAGCTGCGGGTTGCCCTTCAGGAAGCCGTAGCGAAAGCGCTCGGACGCGCTAGCGGAGGAATCCTGCGGAGCCTGGGTGGCGGTGTTCATGGTGTACCTGCTTCAAATACGGGCTTCAACGTGATCGATGTCGATGCGCACTGCGTGTGACGTTCTGCGATGCTCGGTGACAATTTCCGTGCCGTCCGCGCGCGTCACGGCGCGGCGAAAGGCTGCGCGGTTTTTGCGCGGCGCGAATCGAGCTCAAGCCGGTGCGAGCCTGAGCGAGCCGGCTCGGGCTGCGGCGTTCGAACGGCATGCTGGTGCATGCTCATTCATGGCTCGCGCTCTACGCTTCGCCGTCGCGCCGCCCGCGCGAGTTTCAATCGGCGCGTGCTTCGGTGTGAAAAACAAAGCGCGTGCGGCCCGCACCGTCGTCTTCGCGGGCCAGCACGAGCGTCGCGTCGGCGGGCACGTCGACCATTCCGCCGACGCAGCGCGCCGCCACTGGCAACTCGCGTCCGCCGCGATCGGCGAGCACCGCGAGTTCGACCGAAGCCGGACGGCCATAGTCGTATAGCTCGTTGAGCGCCGCGCGGATCGTGCGGCCCGTGTACAGCACGTCGTCGACGAGCACGATACGGCGGCCGTCGACCGCGAATGGCAGCGAGGTCGGGCTCGCCTGCGAGTGCAGCCCTTTCTTCGCATAGTCGTCGCGATGCAGCGCGACGTTCACCACGCCGAAGCTCGCGAGCTTCAGGTCGCGCGCAAGCCGCTCGGCGAGCCACGCGCCGCCGCTATGGATACCGGCCAGCACCGCGCCTTCCGCACCGCCCAGCTGGTCGCCAAAGGCCGCGCGAATCTGGTCGAGCAACGCGCGATACAGCACTTCGGCGTCAATGGAACTCATGATCGTCGGAAAGTCCGTCTAGATATTGCTGAAGGATGATGCTGGCGGCCTCGGCGTCGAGCATGTCGGCACGGCCGTTGCCGGCGCGGATTTCCGCCTCGGCCTCGACCGACGAATAGCGCTCGTCGACCCATGTCACCGGCAGATTGAAGCGGCCGTTCAGCTGGTTGCCGAAGCGCTTCGCGAGCTGGGTGCGTTCGTGCGGCGTGCCGTCCGGATGCATCGGCAAACCGACCACGAGCGCATTGGGCTTCCACTCGGCGATCAGCTTGCCGAGCGCTTCGAAGCGATAGTCCTTGCTGCGGTTCTGCACGACGACGAGCGGCCGCGCGCGGCGCGTCAACGAATTGCCGACCGCCACGCCGATGCGTTTTTCACCGTAGTCGAACGCGAGCAGCGTCGCCTCGCGTCCGTGCGACAGGCTCATGCGCGGCCTCTCATGCGTGCCCGGCCTCGCCCGAAAGCATGGAGAGCGACACGCCGAGCAGCGCGAGCGCCGCTTCGAGACGCTCTTCGGCGGGCACGTCGAAAACGATCTTCGGATCGGCTTCGACCGTGAGCCAGCCGTTCTTCGAGATTTCGTCTTCGAGCTGGCCCGCGCCCCAGCCGGCGTGGCCGAGCGTCAGCAGAAAACGTTCCGGGCCGTTGCCGCTCGCGACCGCTTCGAGCACGTCTTTCGAGGTGGTCATTTCGAGGCCGCCCGGCACGGACATCGACGACGTATACGCGCCGCCGGTTTTCGGATCGTGCAGCACGAAGCCGCGCTCGGTTTGCACCGGGCCGCCGAAGTACACGGGAACATGGAGAAGAGGTTCGATCTCGAGCTTCAGATCGATGCGATTGAAGAGCGCCTGCAGGTCGATATCGGTCGGCCGGTTGATGACGAGGCCGAGCGCGCCGCGCTCACTGTGATCGCAAAGGTAGACCACCGTTCCTGAAAACGTCGGATCGGCCATGTTGGGCATGGCGATCAGGAACTGGTTGGTCAGATTGATGCGATCGGTACTCTTGGACATAGTTGGGATTTTAGCAAAGACGATGCGGGATGGCGGGCTTTGAGCGAGGTCGCGCGATGCGCGCCGTGCCGCCTGCCATCGACGCCGGATCAGGTTGCACTCTATCATGCGCGGCCCCGGCGACGTGCCAATCGGGCGGGGCCTGGAGCGTGCCAGCACAGCGTTTATGCGCCGTTCATGCGCCCGCGCATGGATCGTTTCATGAAGCCGCTTAGGGATGGCTTATGGAGGGCTCATGTACCGCTCGGGGGCAGCGCAGCATGCGGTCGAGGCAGGCGTGCCCGCGCGCAGATCGCCGGACATTGCTCGATGTTGAGGGATTGTGTCTTATCGCAACGGACGCATCGCGGTTCATGCTGCTTTTATCGCGGGGCGACTTTTGTGTTCCGGCAACGCGGCATGCGCCGTGCGCGGGCTGGATCGATTGCAGCATCGATTGCGGCACCGATCAGCTGCCGCGACGACACGGTTCACGCGCCGCCCTGCTCGATCGCGCGCGTCAGTGCAGTAAGCGCTGCCTGCGTAAGACTGCCGCCGGCCGGCCCGACGCCGGCCGCGACTTTGTGCAGCGTCGCGCGCAAGGCTTCGGCGGCCTGTTCGAGCGTATCCGCGGCCGGCGCGCCGACGATCACATGCGCGCGTACCGCCGGCGTCGCCACGCCCGCGTGCGCGCGACGGCGCCACGCGAGACCGAGTGCATCGGCCAGTAGCGCCACATGGCCGAGGCCGAGCGCGCACGCCGCCGAGCCGAGCCGATAGGCGGCATCGCCCGCCTGCAGCGCCTCGCTGGGATCGGCCTTCTCCGGCTGATCGGCCGCGCGCGCATGTGCGCTAAGCGCCTGGATCGATGCGTCGGCGGTCTGCAGGAAGTCTTCGTAGGCGTTCGCGTTGACGCTCAGCACGCCCAGATCGCGCGACAGCGAACCGTGCAGCGCGCCGCGCGATTGCGCTTCGAGCGCGCCCGCTTCCCAAAGCATTTCCGACGCCTGCGTGCCCGCGATGTGCCAGTCGACGCTCAGGCCATAGTCGCGCAGCACCTCGACCTGCTCCGCATCTTCGGCAGCCGCGCCAAGCAGCGCATAGTCGCGCCACAAGAGCGCGAGCGTCGCACGCACGAGCGAACGCGGCGCACGCTCGATGCCGCGCGCGTGATCGGCGAGCGCGAGGTTGCAGCGCGCGTAGAAGCGCCGCGCGTCGGTATCGCGAGCCGCATGGCCGCCTGCGCGCAGCGCCTTCGCACAGGCCCGCGCGAGACGCCAGAAGTCGTAGGGGTCGGGGCCGGCAAGTTCGACGAAGACGGCATCGAGCTCGTCGAGCGCGGCATTCGTGACGGCGAGCGCGACCGCGCTGCCCGTGTCGACCTGCGAGCGCAGGACCGGCAGCAGCGCGCGCTCGTAGCGCGCCCGCAGATGCGCAAGCTGA
>NZ_JAAGPS010000074.1:0-36159 GCF_017105025.1 Paraburkholderia sp. Ac-20336
CTGACCCTCACTGAACTGAACGGTGCGGCATGGCTTTGCGCTTTCGCGACGAACACCACGTCTCGCTCGTCGCGAACCAGGATATGCGCGGTAAAACCGGTGTCGTCACGCAACTGGTCGATAAGCGAGCGGAGCGGGCGGAATGAACGAAGAAGCGAACGAAGAAGCGAACGAAGCGAACCAGGCCGCTCGGGCGAGTGAATCGGCAGACGCCAGGCACGCGAGGCAGGGCGCGGAAAACCGCCAGTCATCAGGAAAAACTCCATGGGCCAGTGCGGACGGGCGCGATAAGCCGCCGCGGTTGGGACAGGTACGGGCCAGAGTTTAACCTGTGCGGCCGCGCCGGCCGCTTTCCGGGGACCGGGCGCGGGCGTCCGCGGGCCGTCGCGCGGCGTTTCGACGCATGCGGCGTGCCGCGCGAACCCGGCGGATTCGGGGGGGCGGGCCGTAGGTGTAAACGCGCGGCGCCCGCGTACGGGCCGCCGTCGCGTCAAAGATATAAGCCGCGCGACATGTCCGGCATGCCATTCATGCGATTGGACACATATTTGTCTTCGCCTACATTGCGAGACAGAAAAAGCGTCACCCCATTAAATCAATCCACGAGACGAACCTGATGATGGCTGCGGCAAGCGGCCGTTTCAGCGCGCTGATAAAGGAGGCACTCACCATGATGGAACCCCAGGCTCTCGCGAATCCCGAAGTCGCGAGCGAATCGTTCGACGCCGAATCGTTCGGCGCAAAGGGCTTTCTCGACCGCTATTTCGAAATCTCCGCGCGCGGCAGTTCGCAGCGCCAGGAGATCGTTGCGGGCATCACGACCTTCCTCGCGATGGTCTATTCCGTGTTCGTCGTGCCGGGCATGTTCGGCAAGGCGGGCTTCGACACCAGCGCGGTGTTCGTCGCCGTCTGTTTGACGACGGCATTCGGCTCGCTCTTGATGGGCGTGTGGGCGCGCCTGCCGATCGCGATCGGCTGCGCGATCTCGCTGACCGCGTTCACCGCATTCGGCCTCGTGCTCGGCAAGGGCCTGCATCCGACCGTCGCGCTCGGCGCGGTGTTCCTGATGGGCGTCGTGTTTACCGCGATCTCGGTGACGGGCGTGCGCTCGTGGATTCTGCGCAACCTGCCGACCGGCATCGCGCACGGCACCGGCATCGGCATCGGGCTCTTTCTGCTGCTGATCGCCGCGAACGACGTTGGGCTCGTCGTCAAGAATCCGGGCGCCGGCTTGCCGGTGTCGCTCGGGCATATCACGGCGTTGCCCGCGCTGATGTCGGTGGTGGGGCTCGCGGCGATTTTCGGGCTCGTGCGGCGGCGCGTGCCCGGCTCGATCCTGATCGTGATCGTCGCGATTTCGGCGCTCGGGCTCGCGATCGATCCGGCCGTCGCGTTTCACGGCGTGTTCGCGGTGCCGTCGCTGAGCGCGCCGGGCCATGCCTCGCTGATCGGCGCGATGGACGTGAAGGGCGCGCTGTCGATGGCGGTGCTGCCGAGCGTGCTCGCGCTCGTGATGACCGCCGTGTTCGACGCGACCGGCACGATCCGCGCGGTCGCGGGCCAGGCCGGGCAGCTCGACGCGAACGGCCGGATCATCAACGGCGGCCGCGCGCTGACCGCCGATTCGCTCAGCTCGATTTTCTCGGGCCTGCTCGGCGGCGCGCCGGCGGCTGCGTATATCGAGTCGACGGTCGGCGTGGCGGCGGGCGCGAAGACCGGCATGGCGGCGGCGGTGGTCGGCCTGCTGTTTCTGGTCGTGATGTTCTTCTCGCCGCTCGCGGGTCTGGTGCCTTCGTATGCGACGGCGCCCGCGCTGATGTACGTGGGTCTGCTGATGCTGTCGAACGTGAGCAAGCTGCATATGGACGACATGGTCGACGCGATGGCCGGGCTCGTGTGCGCGGTGTTCATCGTGCTCACCGCGAATATCGTGACCGGCATCATGCTCGGCTTCGCGACGCTCGTGATCGGACGTGTCGTGAGCGGCGAATATCGCAAGCTCAATATCGGCACGGTGGTGATCGCGGTCGTGCTGGTCGGGTTCTATCTGGGCGGCTGGGCGATCTGAGTTGCGTTGCAGGGAGTCGTTGTTTTTCAACGGCTGTTTTCACCAGCAGTTCTTCACCGGCTGTTCTCCACCCGCTGTTCTCCACTTTCACGCGGTACGTCGCGGTTCGATGCTTTGAGCCGCGGCGTACCGCGTGTCTTTTTCGCTCGCATTCCTTGCCGCACATGGCATGCCGTGCGAGTGCGCCGACCTGTCCTTGACTTTCGCGCTAGCGTTTCTAAACCATAAGTTCATGGTCAGGGCCCGCATCGCGCGGGAAAGGAGACGCAAATGGAACCGCAACACCGTATCGGCACGCGAGACGAGTGGCTGGCCGCGAGCCGCGCGCTGCTCGCCGAGGAAAAAGCGCATATGCGCGCCGGCGACGAACTCGCGCGCAAGCGTCGCGCGTTGCCGTGGGTCAAGGTCGACCAGACCTATACGTTCGACACGCCGCAAGGGCGCCGGACACTCGCGGAGCTATTCGACGGCCGCAGCCAGCTGATCGTCTATCACTTCATGCTGGGCGAGGATTGGGAAGAGGGCTGCGTCGGCTGCTCGTTCCTCTCGGATCATATGACCGGCATCGTCACGCATCTCGAACATCACGACGTGAGCTACGTGACGGTGTCGCACGCGCCGCTCGCGAAAATCGAGGCGTTCAGGCGGCGCATGGGCTGGACGTTTCCGTGGGTATCGTCGAACGGCAGCGAGTTCAATTTCGACTACCACGTGTCGTTCACGCCCGAGCAGCTGGCGAGCAGGATGGCGTTCTACAACTTCGTCGAGCAGGACGTCGGCATCGACGAGCAACACGGCCATAGCGTGTTCTACAAGGACGAAAACGGCGACGTGTATCACACGTACTCATGCTACGGACGCGGCGACGAGCGTTTCGTCGGCGTCTACGCGCATCTCGACATCGCACCGAAAGGCCGCAACGAGGCGAGCAATCTGACCGACTGGGTCAGGCATCACGATCGCTACGAGGACAAGGCGGGCGGCGCGTGTCTCGCGTGTGGTTCGTGAGCGATACGATGAGGTGAGGCGCGGCTGCTGCGTGGCCTGTGCGTTGGCGTTGCGAAAAAGCGGCTGGAGATGGGCGTGTACGCGGCCGCTGTGCCGCGCGTGCCACCGATGCGTTGGCGTCGTATCGACGCGTTCTCGGCGACGTTATAGCGCCATGTCGAAAGCGGGCTTGAGGAACAGCTCCATTGCCATCACGGCGAGGCTCATTGCCGCCGCGGCGAGGGTCAAGACGCCGTATTCGTCGTAGCGCGCATCGTAGAGACATGCGATAACGAACAGAATCGCCAGCAGGTTGGTCAGCCAGTCGAAATTCAGCGCGAGGGTCATCGATTGGGTCCGGGCTCGTGTGCGATGCGGACGGTCGAATCGCACGGTCAAATCGAGCGCGATTCTATCGAAACGAGCTTACGGATTCGCAACGGCTGCGCTTACACAGATTACGGGGCGCCACGCCCGGCGCGGCGCCCCGTCCGGCGTCCGGTTACGCCGCCATCATGTCGTGCTCGATCCACTCGATCACCGAGGTGCGGCGCGGTTGCCAGCCGAGCAGCGTGCGCGCGCGCCCGCCGCGCACGCGGCTGTTCGAGCCGAGGCCGTACGACGCCATTTCGTAGCCCCATTCCTGCTTGGCGTCTTCGAGCGGCCAGTCCTGCGGCGCGCCGAGCTTCATCGCGCGCGCGATCGCGGTGCTCATGTCGCGGAACGACGCTTCGCCGCTTTCGACGAAATAGAACGTGCCGGCCGGCGTCTTGTCGAGCGCGAGGCGATACAGCTCGGCGACGTCGTCGATATGCACGTTCGACCAGACGTTGCCGCCGCTGCCCACGTGCCGCACCACGCCGCTCTTCTGCGCCTGACGCACGAGCCGCGGCAGTTGCACGCTGGCGCTGCCCGCCACCGCGCCGTGGCCGTAGATCAGCGTGTTGCACAGCACGGCCGAACGGATGTTGCGCTGCGCCGCGTCGAGCACGAGCTGGTCGATCGCGACGCGCGGGGCCTTGTCGGCGGTCGGCGTGGGCAGCGCGTCTTCGTGATAGACGCGCGATTCACCGGCTTCGCCGCCCGAGGCATCGCCGACGATGCTCGAACCGCTCGTATGCAGGAACACCTTGCCGGAGCCGGCGAGCCCGTCGATCAGCGCGCGCACCGCGCCTTCGTGGTCGCTGCTCGCGGTGTTGATGACGGCGTCGGCCGCTTGCGCTTCGGCGTTCAGCAACGCGCTGTCGTCGAGCGTGCCGATGACGGGCTCGATGCCGAGCCGCTGCAACTCCGCGCTCTGTTCGGGGTTGCGGATCAGACCGCGCACGTGATGGCCGGCGCGCACCAGATGCGCCGCAATCGAGCCGCCGATAAAACCGCTTGCGCCTGTAACGAAAATCTTCAAGACATTCTCCTTGATGCAATGACGGGGACAGGCACGCAGTATCGCCCGCATCGATTTTCGCAAAAAGCGTGTTAGTCTCAAATCAATCTTGATTTCGAGTCAATAATGAAAACGTCCACCGACGAATTGCTCGTGTTCGTCACCGTGATCGACTGCGGTTCGATCACGGCGGCGGCCGAGAAGCTGGGGCAGACTGTCTCCGGCGTGAGCCGCGCGCTCACGCGCCTCGAACAGAAGCTCGATACCGCGCTCGTGCGGCGCACGACGCGCCGCCTGCATTTGACCGAAGAGGGCGAGGCATTTCTGCGGCGCGCCCGCGCGATTCTCGACGCGCTCGAAGAAGCCGAGGAGTCGGTCGCGCGCGGCCGCGAGCGGCCGTCGGGGCGCTTGCGCGTCGATGCGGCGTCGCCGTTCATGCTTCATTGCATCGCGCCGCATATGACGGCGTTTTCTGCGCTGTACCCGGAGATCCGGCTCGAACTGACGAGCAACGAGCGCATCGTCGATCTGCTCGAACAGAAGGTCGACATCGCGATCCGCATCGGCGCATTGCAGGACTCGACGCTGCATGCGCGCGCGCTCGGCAGCAGCAAACTGCGCGTGCTCGCGAGCCCGGCGTATCTCGCCGAATACGGCGAACCGGCCACGCTCGACGCGTTGCGCGCGCATCGGCTGATCGGCTTTACCGCGCCCGAGCACCTGAACCGCTGGCCGCTGCGCGAGGGCGGCAAGGGGCGCAAGCGCGGCCAGGCTCACGACGACGCGGCGCCACGGCTGAAGATCGAGCCGTCGATCACCGCGTCGAGCGGCGAGACGCTGCGGCAACTGGCGCTGTCGGGCTGGGGCATCGCCTGTCTCGCCGATTTCATGACCGCCGCCGACGTGCGCGAGAACCGCCTCGTGCCGATTCTCGGCAACCTGCTCGTCGACGAGCGGCAGCCGGTGAACGCGGTGTACTACCAGAGCGCGTCGCTCGCGGGGCGCGTGCAGTGCTTTCTGGATTTCATGGCGGGCAAGGTGAGGCTGTAGCGGGGCGCGAATCATGGAAATCCCTAGGCGGAAGAGCTGGAAAAAGAAGTTGTATATACAAGATCGTCAAGCTAGACTTATTTGAACTTGTATAGACAGGACTACACCACCATGATGCTGAAGCCCGGCCACCTGACTCTCCCGCAACTGCGCCGGATCGCCCGCGAGCCGGTCACGCTGCAACTCGATCCCGCGAGCCACGCCGCCATCGACGCCTGCGCGCAGGCCGTCGCCGACATCACCGCGAAGGGCGAGCCGGCCTACGGCATCAACACCGGTTTCGGCCGCCTCGCCAGCACGCATATCCCGCGCGAACAACTCGAACTGCTGCAACGCAATCTGGTGCTGTCGCATGCGGTCGGCGTCGGCGAGCCGATGTCGCGCCCGGTCGTGCGCCTGTTGATGGCGCTGAAGCTGTCGAGCCTCGGCCGCGGCCACTCGGGCATTCGCCGCGAAGTCATGGAAGCCCTGCTCGCGCTGTTCAACGCCGACGTGCTGCCGGTGATTCCGGTCAAGGGCTCGGTCGGCGCATCGGGCGACCTCGCGCCGCTCGCGCATATGTCGGCGGTGCTGCTCGGCGTCGGCGAAGTGTTCGCGAAGGGCGAGCGCCTGCAGGCCACCGAAGGTCTTGCTCTCGTTGGCCTCAAGCCGCTCACCTTGCAGGCGAAGGAAGGTCTCGCGCTACTCAACGGCACGCAGGCGTCGGCCGCGCTCGCGCTCTACAACCTGTTCGCGATCGAAGACCTGTACCGCACGGCGCTCGTGGCCGGCGCGCTGTCGGTGGATGCGGCGATGGGCTCGGTCAAGCCGTTCGATGCGCGCATCCACGAACTGCGCGGCCATCGCGGCCAGATTGACGCGGCGGCGGCTTACCGGTCGCTGCTGCAAGGCTCGGGCATCAACGTCTCGCACGCCGACTGCGACAAGGTGCAGGACCCGTATAGCCTGCGCTGCCAGCCGCAGGTGATGGGCGCCTGTCTCGACCAGATGCGCCAGGCTGCCGCAACGCTGCTGACCGAAGCGAACGCGGTCTCCGACAATCCGCTGATTTTCCCGGACACCGGCGAAGTGCTGTCGGGTGGCAACTTCCACGCCGAGCCGGTTGCGTTCGCGGCCGATAACCTCGCGCTGGCCGCTGCGGAAATCGGCGCGCTGGCCGAGCGCCGCATCGCCTTGCTGATCGACGCGACGCTGTCGGGCCTGCCGCCGTTCCTCGTGAAAGACGGCGGCGTGAACTCGGGCTTCATGATCGCGCACGTCACGGCCGCCGCGCTCGCCTCGGAAAACAAGACGCTCGCGCATCCGGCCTCGGTCGATTCGCTGCCGACGTCCGCGAACCAGGAAGACCATGTGTCGATGGCGACGTTCGCGGCGCGCAAGCTCGGCGACATCGCCGACAACACCGCCAACATTCTCTCGATCGAACTGCTGGCCGCGGCGCAAGGCGTCGATCTGCGCGCGCCGCACCGCACCAGCCCGAGTTTGCAGAAAGTGATGGACGTGGTGCGCAAGAACGTGCCGCACTACGAACTCGATCACTACTTCGCGCCGGACATCGCGGCCGTCACGAAGCTCGTGCAGGACGGCACGATCGCCAAGCTGAGCCCGTTCTCGTTCGTCTCCGAGCAGTAAGCCAACCCGGTAGGCCAACCCGGCCGTCACCGCTACTATCCGGCACGCGGATCACGCCAATGAACGCACCCGCTTATCAGGGCATCAAGGACTTCATCCTCGCGCGCATTCATGCGGGCGAATGGGCCGAAGGCGACCAGGTGCCGTCCGAAAACGAACTGGCGCGCGAGTTCAACGTCGCGCGCATGACGGTCAACCGCGCATTGCGCGAGTTGACCTCGGAGCAGGTGCTCACGCGCGTGCAAGGTTCGGGCACGTTCGTCGCCCGTCCCAAGTACGAATCGACGCTGGTTGCGATCCGCAGCATCTCCGATGAAATCGTCGCGCGCGGCCATCGCTATCACGCCCGGGTGCTCGACATCGGCGCGAGCATCGCCGATGCGGAGCTTGCCGAAGAAATGCAGGTGAGCGTGGGCAGCCCCGTGTTTCATTCGCGCCTGCTGCATTTCGAAAACGACGAGCCGGTGCAGCTCGAAGCGCGCTGGGTCAATCCGGCCGTCGCGCCCGAGTATGCGTTGCAGGACTTCACGAACACGACGCCGAACCAGTATCTCGTGCGCGTCGCGCCGCTGCAGCGGGTCGAGTACCGCATCGAGGCGCTGGCGGCCGACGACGGCACGCGCCAGTTGCTGACCATGGATGAACGCGAGCCGTGCCTCGTGCTGCATCGTCGTACGTGGTCGCAAAGCCAGGTCGCCTCGATCGCCAATCTGTGGCATCCGGGCAGCCGCTACCGCTTTACCGGGCATTTCTGATCCGATTGCGTTTTTTTACCATCGCCGAATTCGTTATCGAACAGCTTCAAGCATCCGAGGGACATCATGAACAATCCGAAGCATATCGATCCGCGTCTCGACCCGACCCGCACGATCCGCGCACCGCGCGGCGCGGAAAAGACCTGCAAGACGTGGATCGCGGAAGCCGCGTACCGGATGATCCAGAACAATCTGGACCCCGAAGTCGCCGAGCATCCGCACGCGCTCGTCGTGTACGGCGGCATCGGCCGCGCCGCGCGCAACTGGGATTGCTTCGACCAGATCCTCGCATCGCTGAAGGACCTGAACGAAGACGAAACGCTGCTGATTCAATCGGGCAAGCCGGTCGGCGTGTTCCGCACGCATGCCGACGCGCCGCGCGTGCTGCTCGCGAACTCGAACCTCGTGCCGCACTGGGCGACGTGGGAACATTTCCACGAACTCGACCGCAAGGGCTTGATGATGTACGGCCAGATGACCGCGGGCAGCTGGATCTACATCGGCAGCCAGGGCATCGTGCAGGGCACCTACGAGACCTTCTTCGCGGTCGCGAACCAGCATTTCAACGGCGCCCCGCAAGGCCGCTGGATTCTCACTGGCGGTCTCGGCGGCATGGGCGGCGCGCAGCCGCTCGCGGCAACGATGGCGGGCTTCTCGATGATCGCGGTCGAATGCGACGAGACGCGCATCGACTTCCGTCTGAAGACGCGCTACGTCGATAAAAAGGCAAAGACGCTCGACGAAGCGCTCGCCATGCTAGACGAAGCGAAGCGGAGCGGCACGCCGGTATCGGTCGGACTGCTCGGCAATGCGGCCGACGTGTTCGCCGAGTGCGTCGCGCGCGGCATCACGCCGGACTGCGTGACCGATCAAACCAGCGCGCACGATCCGATTCACGGCTATCTGCCGCAGGGCTGGACGGTCGAGGACTGGCGCGAGCGTCAGAAGACCGCGCCCGAGAGCATCGTCACGCCGGCCAAGCAGTCGATGGCGAAGCAGGTGCAGGCGATGCTGACGCTGCAGGAACGCGGCGCGGCGACGCTCGACTACGGCAACAACATCCGCCAGATGGCGCTCGAAATGGGCGTCGACAACGCCTTCGATTTTCCGGGCTTCGTGCCGGCGTATATCCGCCCGCTGTTCTGCGAGGGCAAGGGCCCGTTCCGCTGGGTCGCGCTGTCGGGCGACCCCGAGGACATCTACAGGACCGATGCGAAGGTCAAGGCGCTGATTCCCGACGACCCGCATCTGCATAACTGGCTCGACATGGCGCGTGAACGCATCGCGTTTCAGGGGCTGCCGGCGCGGATCTGCTGGGTTGGCGTGAAGGATCGGTATCGGCTCGGCCAGGCGTTCAACGAAATGGTCCGCAACGGCGAACTGAAGGCACCGATCGTGATCGGCCGCGATCACCTCGACACCGGTTCGGTGGCGAGCCCGAACCGCGAAACCGAATCGATGAAGGACGGCTCGGACGCGGTCAGCGACTGGCCGCTGCTCAACGCGCTGCTCAATACGGCCGGCGGGGCGTCGTGGGTCTCGCTGCATCATGGCGGCGGCGTCGGCATGGGCTTCTCGCAGCACGCGGGCGTCGTGATCGTCGCGGACGGCACCGATGCCGCGCACCAGCGCCTCGGCCGCGTGCTGTTCAACGACCCGGCCACCGGCGTGATGCGTCACGCGGATGCGGGCTATGAACTCGCGCAGCAGACCGCGCGCGAGGCGGGCCTCGATCTGCCGATGCTCGGCCGCTGACATGACCGTGGCCCATGGCGCGCGCGGCACGGCAAGCGTTACGCTGATTCGCGGCGCCGACCTCGTGGCGGCGCCGTGGAAAAACGGCGGCGGCATGACGCGCGAGGTGGCCGCGTTTCCGTCGCGCAGCAGCGGACAGCGCGAGGCGCCGGGCGATTTCGTGTGGCGCGTGAGCGTCGCCGAGGTCGCGCCGGCCGGGCCGTTTTCGCGCTTCGAGGGCGTGGACCGCACGCTCGTGCTGTTGTCGGGCGCGGGCATGTTGCTCGACGAACTGGATGATGCAGAGGTCGTGAAGTCGCATGCATTGAAGCAGCCGCTCGACGTCGCGCGCTTCGACGGCGAGGCGCGTATCGAGGCGCGGCTTATCGATGGCGCGACGCGCGACTTCAACCTCATGGTGCGGCGCGACCTCGCGCTGGGCGTGCTCGACGTGTGGCGATGCGAGGCGAAGCGGGCTGTGTCGCGCATGATCGAGGGCGACGTGGTGCTGCTCTATTGCGCAAGCGGGTCGGTGGCGCTGGGGCTCGCAAGCGGGGTGGAAGCAGAAGCGGGAAGAGAAGCGACGCAACTGCAACTCGAAACAGGAGACACGCTGCGCATCGACATACCGAGGGCGCTGACCTGCACGCTCGAAGGCACGGGCGCCGTGCTCGCGATTAGCATCCGCTATACGCGGCGGTGATCGCGCACTGACTTCAACTCGCCTGCACGCACAGGGATGGCAGGACGGGCTCAGACGAGCCGACCCACGCGAACAGACACGAACGCACACGAACACGCAACCAGCTGCACCGCGCAGCAAAGAGCATGCGATGAAGCAAACCGTTTGGCATCACCTCAAACTGTGCCCGCAGGGCGACCCTCGCCATACGCTCGCCGATGCCGCGATCGCCGTCGAAGACGGCCGCATCGCGTGGCTCGGCGCCGCGGCCGAGTTGCCCGCGTCCTACGCCGCCTGGCCGCGCGAAGATTTGCGCGGCGCGTGGGTGACGCCTGGCCTCGTCGATTGTCATACGCACCTCGTGTACGGCGGCCAGCGCGCCGATGAATTCGCGCAGCGGCTCGCGGGCGTCAGCTACGAAGAAATCGCGCGGCAGGGTGGCGGTATCGTCTCGACCGTGCGCGCGACGCGCGCTGCAAGCGAAGCCTCGCTGTTTAGCCAGGCGGCCGCGCGGCTCGAACCGCTGCTCGCCGAAGGCGTGACGGCCATCGAAATCAAATCCGGCTACGGCCTCGATCTCGCGAGCGAGCGCAAGATGCTGCGTGTCGCGCGGCAACTCGGCGAGCGCTATCCGGTCACGGTCTATACGACGTTTCTCGGCGCGCATGCGCTGCCGCCCGAATTCGCGGGCCGCGCCGATGCGTATATCGACGAAGTCTGCAACACGATGCTGCCCGCGCTCGCAGACGAAGGGCTCGTCGACGCGGTCGACGTGTTCTGCGAGCGCATCGGTTTTTCGCTCGAACAGAGCGAGCGCGTGTTCAACGCGGCCGCGCGCTACGGGCTGCCCGTCAAGATGCACGCCGAGCAGTTGTCGAACGGCGGCGGCACTGTGCTTGCGGCGCGGCATCGCGCGCTGTCCGCGGATCACCTCGAATTTCTCGGCGAAGCCGGCGTTGCCGCGATGAAGGAAGCGGGCACGGTGGCCGTGCTGTTGCCGGGTGCGTACTACTTCATCCGCGAGACGCAGTTGCCGCCGCTCGATCTGCTGCGGCGCTACGAGGTGCCGATTGCGATTTCGACCGACAGCAACCCCGGCACCTCGCCGGTCACCTCGTTGCTGCTGATGATGAACATGGCGTGCACGCTGTTTCGCATGACCGTGCCCGAGGTGCTGCAAGGCGTGACCGCGCATGCGGCGCGCGCGCTCGGCAGGAGCGACACGCACGGCGCGTTGCAGGCGGGACGCGCGGCCGATTTCGCGGTATGGCCGGTCGATTCGCTGGCCGAGCTGGCTTACTGGATCGGGCGTCCCTTGTGCGAGCGAGTCGTGCGCGCGGGCGAAACGGTTTATACGCGGCGTGAGTCGAGTGCGGCTTGAGCTAAAGGTCCGAGAGATGACGCAATCCAGGCAATCGCTGTTCGCCGCTCACGCGTACCTGCCCGATGGCTGGCACCGCAACGTGCTGCTCGAATGGGACGCGAACGGCACGCTGAGCGCGGTCACGCCCGATCATGCGGAGGCACCCACCGGCGTGCCGCGGGCCCAAGGGCCCGTAATGCCAGGCATGCCGAATCTTCATTCGCACGCGTTCCAGCGCGCGATGGCGGGGCTGACCGAATATCGCGCGGCATCGGGCACCGGCGCCGCCGATAACTTCTGGTCCTGGCGCGACCTCATGTATCGCTTCGCGGCGCGCATCACGCCCGAAGGGCTCGCGAGCGTCGCGCAGTGGCTCTACATCGAAATGCTGAAGGCCGGCTATACCTCGGTGTGCGAATTCCACTACGTGCATCACGCGCAGGACGGCGGCCGTTACGCGAATCAGGCCGAACTCGCGCAACGCGTGGTCGAGGCGGCGGCGGAGAGCGGCATCGGCATGACGATGCTGCCGGTGCTCTATCAGTACAGCGGTTTTGGCGCGCGCGCGCCGCGCGACGATCAGCGCCGCTTCATCAATACGCCCGAAAGTCTGCTCGATCTGCTCGGCACGCTGCGCACGGCGCGTCCTGAACACGCCGCGCTGCGTTACGGTGTTGCGCCGCATTCGCTGCGCGCGGTGTCGGAAGCGTCGTTGCGCGCGCTGCTCGGCGGCATCGACGCGACGGCGCCCGTGCATATCCATATCGCCGAACAGACCGCCGAGGTCGAGGCGTGCCTCGCAACCGAAGGTGCGCGTCCGGTGCAATGGCTGCTCGACCGCTTCGAGGTGGACGGCCGCTGGTGCCTCGTGCATGCGACCCACGTCGACGGCAACGAAACGCTCGCACTCGCGAACAGCGGCGCGGTCGCGGGGCTGTGCCTGACCACCGAGGCCAATCTCGGCGACGGCATTTTTCCGGCGCGGGACTATCTCGACGCGCAAGGCCGTATCGGTGTCGGTTCGGATAGCCATATCGGCGTCGACTGGCGCGCGGAATTGCGGCTGCTCGAATACGGCCAGCGTCTCATGCACCGGCAGCGCAACGTGCTGGCGTCGGCGCAGGCCACGCACGTCGCGGACCGTTTGTTCGATGCGGCGCTCGACGGCGGCGCGCGGGCCACCGGCCGTGCGGTCGGCGCGTTGCGGGCCGGCCATCGCGCGGACTGGCTCGTGCTCGATGCCGATCATTCGAGCATCGCCGGGCATGCGCCGCACACGTGGCTGTCGGGCGTCGTGTTCTGCGAGCACGGTGAGACGCCGATTCGCGATGTCTACACGGGCGGCGTCAAGGTCGTCGACAACCGCAGGCATCGCGACGAAGAGGGCGCTTATGCGCGCTATCGCGTGGCGCTCGCGGACCTGCTCGCCTAGGCGGCGCCGCATTCGCCCAATGCGATCATGCGTCGGCGCTGCTTCGCAAACCTCGAAGATCAGACGTGTAACAGCATGTGTCCATGATTGCGCGCCGGCGTTTTCGCGTGGAATGTAGGGGGCGTCGTGCGCCGGCGTGAGGTCGCGCGGCGCTCGCCGGTCGCCGCGAGTGCGGCTCGCCATAAGAAAAGCCCCGTGAAAACGGGGCTTTCCGATGCGAGCCTTGTCTCATCGACGCGGCATCGCGGATCAGTGGCAGCGCGTTACCAAATGGTGGTGAACGCGCTCCTTGTGGCATTCGCGATGATGATGCGGGGCGGCTTGAGCAGGAGCGATCGCGCTCAGGGTGGCGACAGCCGCGGCAATGGCGAGAACGATTTTCTTCATTACAGAACCCTTAAGTCGATGTTGTGGAGCGACCGGTACAGCACGGCACGTGCCGTCTCGGCGCGTAAGCATGCCACATTTCTGTAGCCAAACGGCGGAACGCCGTGCGAATTCGTGTGTCGATGCAACACGCGGCATGTTGTCAACGCATTGTCATAGGTATCGGTGTGCATTCGCGCGTAACGTCGGCATGAAAGCGACGCCGGTGCACGCCTCGGCAAGCCCTGATTGCACGCAGCGCACCGCAGCGACTAAGCTTTCAGAACGATGACATGCGCGATGCGGTCATCGGTTCATCGGGCAACAAGATGGAAGACCCAGCGATGGAAGATTCCGACGAATTGCTGCTGCCGATCTGGCGCGCGAACCTGGTGCTGCTAACCCGCGAGGTTGGCGCCGCGAGCCGGCTCGCGCGCATGATGACGTTCTCCGCGAGCTATCTGAAGCTGATGCTGGCGGGCCAGCGCGAATTCAGCGAGGAATTCGTGCGCGGCGTCGAAGCGGTCACCGGTCTGCCGGGCGGCTGGATGAACGTGCCGCATACCGAACCCGAGATACCGTCGAACGCGCGCGAGGCGATCGACAACGAGCAGCCGCTTGCGCGTTTTCGCGGCACCGCGCATCCGGTGCGCAAGAAGACGGTGCTGCGGCCGCCCGAGCCGATTTTCGGGCAGCCGGGCGCGACCCGGCGCATCGAGGAAGACACGCTCGACGTGGAAGCGCATCGGCGGCAGGCGCATTTTCGCAAGGTGCGCGATCTGGCGACGCAGGACGTGCGGCGTTTCGAGCGGCATCTGCTGCACGCGCCGGTGGAGCTCGCCTCGATGCGCGCGAAGGTCGAGGACGTGATCGCCGCGACCGAACTCGACGATCGCATTCAGGCTGATCTCGCGGGACGGCTCGAACAGATCGAGAAGCATCGCCACATGCTGCTCAGGCACGTGGAAAAGCTCCAGGAACTGCTCGGCCAGCTTGGCGATGGCGACCGGGGAGAGTGAGGCGGTCGGGGTTGCGGCCTGGCTGGCTATGCTGTTCACCGCCTGCGTCGTGGCCTTGCCACTCCTAGCGTTCGCCGACGAAATCACCACCGCCAGCGACGAACGCGCGCCCGCGACGATCGAGCGCGACGTCCATCTCTTCACGATCGGCAAGGACGGCTCCGTCGAGGAATACGACGACACGGTGTTGCGCGCCGACACCGCGAGCGGCGTCGACGATATTGCGCAGCGCTACGTGTGGTTCAACAGGGACATCGAGCAGGTGCAACTGCTGAGCGCCGAAACCATCGCGCCCGACGGCAGCGTGCATCCGGTCGGCCCCGAGGCGATTCGCGATGTGCAGGAGCCGCGCTCGGCCGGCGCGCCGAGTTTCGAGGACGGCGTGTTGCGCACGGTGATTTTCCCCGCTGTGGAGTCGGGCGCGCGCGTACACCTGGCGTTTCGCAAGACGCGCGCGAAGCCGCTGCAGGCCGGCACGTTCGCGTACCTCGTCGAGCCGGCGCGGGTTCCCGTGGAGTTGCAGCGGCTCATCTTCGATCTGCCCGCCGACGTGCCGCTCCATGCCGACGCGCGCGGCTATGTCGAGTTGCCGCCGGTGACTGAAAACGGCCGCACCCGCTACGAATTCGACTACCGGCACGGCCCGTATGCGCGGCTCGAAGCGGGCGCGGTCGGCTACGCGAACTGGGGCGACCGGCTGATGGTGTCGACGGTGCCGGACTTCGCGAGCTTCGCCGCGCGCTATCGCGAGCCCGCCAGCGACGACGCGACGCGCGATGATCCCGCGATTACGCGGCTCGCGCAGAGCCTGACGGCGGGCCTCGCCGATCCACGCGCGAAAGCCCGCGCGCTCTACGACTGGGTGCGCCTGAATATCCGCTACGTGGCGCTTTTTCTCGGCGAGACCGCGGCGATTCCGCACAAGGCGGCCGATATCCTGCGCAACCGCTACGGCGATTGCAAGGACGACGTCGCGCTCTACGGCGCGCTGCTTGCGGCGGTCGGCATTCGCAGCGAGCCGGTGCTGCTCGATCTCGGGCCGTACTACAGCTTGCCGGACGTGCCCGGTTACGGCGCGAGCGCGATCAATCACGCGATCATCTGGATTCCTGAGCTCTCGCAATTCGCGGATGCGACCGCGGGCGGCACCGAATTCGGCTATCTGCCGTCCGGCGTGATGGACCGGCCGGCGCTGCTCGTCGACGATGGCGTGCTCGCGCGCACGCCGGCCACGCAGCTGCGCGAGCGCACCGCGCGCATGCAGATCGACGTCGACGAAAACGGCACTGCGCATTACGCGTACCGCGTCGAGGACGCGGGTTTTACGGCCGAGGTCGAGCGCAACATGTTCCGGCGCGCGACGCGGCAGCGCGCGCAGCAGATCGCGGCGAGCCGTCTGTTGCAAACGGGCTTGCACGGCAGCGCGCAATTGCGTACCGGCGACGTGGCCGCAACGGGCGGACCGTTCGCGGCCTCGATGCAGGGCAGTGTGCCGCATCTGATCTGGCCGGACGGCACGAGCGCGGTGCCGGCGTTGACGAGCCTCGCGGGCGGGATGGGCTCGCAGGTCGAGGCGTGGCTGGCCGAGCCGCTTAGAACGCAGCCGTGGGTCTGCATCGGCGGCGAGTTCGACGAGACGTTGGAGATGACGCTGCCGCGTTTCGCGCGCGTGACCGACTTGCCGGGCGACAGCACGGTCGAGGATCGCATGCTCGCGTTTTCTTCGCGCTATGTGTTCGATTCCGCGACGCGCACCTTGCAGGTGCGGCGGCATCTGCGCGCCGCGTTCGGCCATCAGATGTGTTCGGCCGACGAATTCGCCGCGCTGAAAGACGACCTCGTGCGCATCGAGCGCGATCTCGACGCCGAGGTCGTGGTCAGGGCGGCGGGGACGAGATAGCGGCTGCGGCGAAGAAAAAGGGGGAGGCCCGGGTAGTCCCGGGCGGTTTCGCGTGCGGGCCTAGCGCTCGCCCTGCTGGCGCAGCAGTTCTTCGCGCAGACGCAGGAGCGGCGCTTTGGTGTCTTCGTCGGCCCAGGTGTCGAGGTCGTCGATCGCGCGCTGGCAGCCGTCGAGCACGACGTCGAGATCGACCGGCACGCCGTTGTTCAGCGCGAATTCGATCGTTTCCGCGAACTGCTGGCACTCGTCCTCGCCGTAGGAGATGTCGAGATTGTCGGCGATGACGTCGGCGATGTTGCTGCGTGCCTTGTCGTCGGCCGTCACCATGTCGACGATGCCGCGCGCGACGGCCGGCGAGTAGTAGAGCGCGATGTCGAGCCATTGCGCGGGATCGAAATCGGGCTGGTCGAACTGGTTCTCGAAGAACTCGATCGCTTCCTGTTCGTGCGCTTCGTCCGCATCGACGCTCATGCACAACTGCTCAAAAAATTCTTCCCGCTCGCTGCGGATATGACCGTCCATCGATGCCTCGTCTGCTGAATGCCGGATGCCTGAAAAATACCGTGGATGTCAAGGCGTCGCCCCGGTCCACGCGGCACGCATTATAGGGCGGCCGCCGTCGGGGCGTGGCCGGGGGCCTCAGCCGGCATGGCAAGCGGCATGGAAGCCGGCACTGCAAGCGGTATTGCAAGCGGCCTCCCGTTCCCACCACCGCCGCCCTGCGGCCACGGATGGCCGCGGCAACCGGCTCAAGCCGTCTCGGCCACCCAGGCATCGAACCACTCGCGCGGCTGGGCGATTTCGTTTTGCGTCGCCACGAGTTCGAGTTCGTAGCGGCCGGCCTGCCACGTCGCCTTGACCACCGCGTTGACCGCCGCGAGCGTGTGCTCGAACGCGGAGCGCACGGAATCGCCGAGCAGCGTGCGCGCGACGAACACCGCGCTGGTCAGATCGCCGACACCGACCGGCTGGCGCGCGAACGGATAGAGCGGACGTTGTCCCATCCAGGCTTCGCGCGCCGTGACGACGAGCATGTTGAAGCGGTCGGCGGGACTGTTGCGGTCGAGCAGATGCTTGACGAGCACGAGCTTCGGCCCGCGCGCGATCACTTCGCGGCACGCGCTCACCGCTTCCTCGAGCGTCTCGATCTCGCGGCCGACGAGGCGTTGCAACTCGGTATGGTTCGGCGCCATCGCGTCGGCGACTTCGGGCATTGCGCTCACGAGAAACGCCTGGATGCCGGGCTCGACCTTGCAGCCGCTTGCCACGCCCATCACCGGATCGCAGAAGTACCACGCGCGCGGATTGGCCGCCTTCACGGCCTTGACGATTTCGATCACCGAGCGGGCCTGCTCCGGCGTGCCGAGATAGCCGGACAGCACGGCGTCGCAGCGCGGCAGCATGCCGATCGCGCCGATGCCCTCGACGAGTTCTTCCATCTGCGACGCGTCGATCGCGCTGCCGCTCCAGTGCCCGTACTGCGTATGGTTCGAGAACTGCACGGTGTTGAGCGGCCAGACATTGACGCCGAGCCGGCTCATCGGAAACACGGCTGCGCTATTGCCGGCGTGACCGAACACGACATGGGACTGGATGCTCAAAACGTTTTTGGTCATGGTGAGGCTCGCGCAACGGGGCGGGCGCGATCAAGGAAACGGGAAGGCGCGCCGTGCCGGCGCTTCGAATGGTCTCGCCGTGGTGCGACATGCCTGCCTGCTTCAGAGGGTGCAAGAAAAGTGCACGGTCTGCATCGTCAGCAAACAATACAGGAGTTTCGCGGACGCGAGTTGATCCGGCCCCGTGTTGTTGCGCCGAACCATCAAACGAGCCGGCGCGCGGGGCGGGGTATGGGGCCAGGCAAGAACTCGCGCGCCGATCCGCGCATGAAGCCGCAAGCTTGACGAAAGCCGACCGAGCCGCACCACGCCGGGCCACGCTCTCCTCAGACCAGTTCCCGATACAAGGCCAGATAACGCTCGGCCGATGCGCCCCAGCCGAAGTCCTGGCGCATCGCGCGGCGTTGCGCGGCCTTCCATTCGGTGCGGCGCTCGTAGAGCGCGAACGCGCGCCGGATTGCCGCGGCGATGCCCTTCGGCTCGAAGCGTTCGAAGACGAAGCCGGTCGCGAGATCGTCGGCGAGATTTTCGAGCGATGCGTCGGCGACCGTGTCCGCGAGACCGCCGACGCCATGCACGAGCGGCAGCGAGCCGTAGGCGAGCGCGTAGAGCTGCGTGAGCCCGCACGGCTCGAAGCGCGACGGCACCGCGACCACGTCGCTGCCCGCGATGATCGTATGCGCGAGCGCTTCGTCGAAGCCGAGCTCCACGGCCACCGACTCCGGATGTGTCTGCGCGACGCGCTTCAGGCCGTTCTCGAGCGCCGGGTCGCCGGTGCCGAACACGACGAGCTGGCCGCCACGTCTGACGATTTCGGGCACGGCTTCGAGCAGCAGGTCGAGGCCCTTCTGCTCGGTCAGGCGGCTCACGACGCCGAACAGCAGCGCGTCGCTTTTCTGCGCAAGGCCGAAGCGTTTCTGCAGCGCTTCCTTGCAGGCGAGCTTGCCGGCGAGGCGCGAGGCACTGTAGTGCGTCGCGAGCAGCGCGTCGCCGGCGGGATTCCACACTGTGTAATCGACGCCGTTCAGGATGCCGCTCAGATCGTGCGCGCGATGACGCAGCAGCGCATCGAGCCCGCCGCCGTGCGCGAGCGTCTGGATCTCGCGCGCGTAGGTCGGGCTGACGGTCGTGATGCGGTCGCCGTAGTAGAGGCCCGCCTTCAGGAACGACAGTTGTCCGTAGAATTCGACGCCGTGCATGCTGAAGAAATCGTCGGGCAGGCCGAGCATGCCGAACTGCTGCGCGGGGAAAATCCCCTGGTAGGCGAGGTTGTGGATCGTAAACACGCTGCGCGCGAGCACGCGGCCTTGCTGGCGCTCGGCCGCCTTCAGATACGCGGATGCGAGCCCCGCGTGCCAGTCGTGCGCATGGACGATCTGCGGCGACCACGCCGGGTCCAGCTGTTGCGCGAGCTGCGCGGCGACCCAGCCGAGCAGCGCGAAACGCTGGGCGTTGTCGCCGTAGGGCACGTGCTCGTCGTTCAGATACGGATTGCCGGGCCGGTCGTAGAGCGTCGCCGCGCGGATCACGTAGACGGCGAGGCCGTTGGCGGGCAGGGTGCCGCGTTCGAGCAGCGCTTCCGGCGTGTCGAAGCGGCGCCCGAGCCGTGCCACCGGCTGCAGGTCCCGCAAACCGGCGAGCACGGCCGGAAACCCCGGCAGTAGCGCCCGCACGTCGGCGCCGCGCTCGATCAGCGCGGACGGCAGCGCGCCCACGACGTCGGCGAGACCGCCCGTTTTGAGAAGGGGATACAACTCGCTTGCGACATGCAGGGCGCGAATCGTCATAGGCCAGGTCTCTTTCGGGTTGCGAGGCTTGTTCGGGGTTGGGCTCGTGCGGTTGCGATCGCGCGGCCGCAAGCGGCCCGGCGCTTAAGCCGGCCGCTTGAGCAACGCTTCCTGCGTGACAAGCACGACGCCGTCGTCGGTGCGATAGAAGCGCGCGGCGTCGCGCGCCGGGTCCTCGCCGATCACCGTGCCTTCCGGAATCGTGCAGCCGCGGTCGATCACCACTTTCTGCAGGCGGCAGCTCGGGCCGACCGTGACCTGCGGCAACAAGACTGCCTCATTGATATTACAGAACGAATGCACTTTCACGTTCGACGACAGCACCGAGCGCGAAATCTGCGAGCCCGAGATCACGCAGCCGCCGCATACGATCAGGTTGTTGCCCGAGCCCTGCAAGCCCTTCATGTCGCGCACGAACTTCGCGGGCGGCAACTGTTCCTGATACGTCCAGATCGGCCAGCTGCGGTCGTAGAGGTCGAGCGTCGGGATCGTCGAGGCGAGGTCGAGGTTCGCGGCCCAGTATGCGTCGATCGTGCCGACATCGCGCCAGTACGGCTCGACGTTCGGGTCCGAGGAGACGCACGACATGCTGAACGGGTGCGCGATCGCCATGCCCTCGGTGACGACGCGCGGCAGGATGTCCTTGCCGAAGTCGTGGTCGGTGTCGATCGAGGCGATGTTCTCTTCGAGCAGCGTGTACAGGTAGTCGGCGTTGAACACGTAGATGCCCATGCTGGCGAGCGCGGTGTCGGGGCGGCCCGGCATCGCGGGCGGGTCGGCCGGTTTTTCGACGAAGCCGGTCACGCGGCGGTTCTCGTCGACCGCCATCACGCCGAACGCGACCGCGTCCATGCGCGGCACCTCGATGCAGCCGACCGTGCAATCGCAGCCGCTGTCCGCGTGATCGGCGATCATGCGCGTGTAGTCCATCTTGTAGATGTGGTCGCCCGCCAGCACGACCACGTACTTCGGGCGGATCGAGCGGATGATGTCGAGGTTCTGGAACACCGCGTCGGCGGTGCCGCGATACCAGTGCGCGCCTTCGACGCGCTGCTGCGCGGGCCACAGGTCGATGAACTCGCCCATCTCGCCGCGCAGGAAGCTCCAGCCGCGCTGCAGATGGCGCAGCAGCGAATGCGCCTTGTACTGCGTGACGACCGCGATGCGGCGAATGCCCGAGTTCAGGCAGTTGGACAGCGCGAAGTCGATGATCCGGTATTTGCCGCCGAAGTGCACCGCGGGCTTGACGCGCTTGTTGGTGAGCGGCCCGAGGCGGGTGCCGCGTCCGCCCGCGAGGACGATCGCGAGGGTGGTGCGTTGTAGGTCGTTCAGCCGTGCCGGAGTGTTCATGTCTGTCTCCCGATTGGATTGGTATGTGCCGTATGTGTCTGTTCCCCCGGATGATTCTGAGCTGGCCGTCCGCGCTGTGCCGATCGCTGTGCCGATGAATCGTGCGGCCAGCCGGCATGGCCTGGTCGCCTGGTTTTATCGCGTTGTTTTTTGCGGGCCCGTCAGCTAGTTCTAGCACCGATTCGAGGCGAGCGAGTAGTGCAAATTGAGCGGGCCGTGGTTCCCGTGATCCTTGTACGATCGGCGCTTGCCGCGCGCCTATCCGTGCGGCGCGTCACATAGCGCGAGGCCGTGTGCGGGACGCTGCGTGGCCGGATGGGCGGCAATATGCGTGCCAATGTCCGTTACTCCTCGTATCGGCCCGTGTCGATCCGTGTCGGCGTGTGTCGGGCGCGTCGCCGCTGAGTGCGTGGATGAGATCGCGCGACGAGATCGTGTGACGAGATCGTGCGGTGCGGGTCGTGCGACACGGGCCGTATAACGCAGGCCGTGCGACGCGGGCTGCGCCGCTCATGCGCGCTTGCCGCCATGTTCCAGCGGGGCATCGTAGAATCGAGCGCTGGCGCCCGAGCCTCGTACGCGATTCTCGTCTGTTCACTCTTTGCGTTTTTCCAGAAAAATCCCCATGAGTCTTCGCCGCCCACCCCTGCTTGCCCTGCTGAGTGTTTGTGCCGCGGTATTCACGGTGTCCGCTGCTTCAAGCGCGGCGGCTTCCACGCCGGCCAGCGCCGCTGCCGCCGTCAGTCAGGCGAGCCCGGTCGCCGCGAGCGCCGCGGCTGCGTCCGTCGCCGATTCCGGCCCGGCCTACGGCCCCGAGTTGCAAGGCTTCAACTATCCCGCGCCGGTGCAGCGTTTCGAATTCACCTCGCAGGGCGTGCCGCTCTCGATGGCTTACATGGACGTCAGGCCCGCGCATGCGAACGGCCGCACGGTCGTGTTGCTGCACGGCAAGAACTTCTGCTCGGCGACGTGGGACGCGACGATTCATCGGCTCGCCGATGCCGGCTATCGCGTGATCGCGCCGGACCAGATCGGCTTCTGCAAGTCGAGCAAGCCCGAGCACTACCAGTACAGCTTCCAGCAGCTCGCGCGCAATACGCATGCGCTGCTCGAATCTCTCGGCGTGCGCGAGGCGACCATTGCCGGCCACTCGACGGGCGGCATGCTCGCGATCCGCTATGCGCTGATGTATCCGCGTGAAACGCAGCAACTGGTGCTCGTGAACCCGATTGGTCTGGAGGACTGGAAGGCGAAGGGCGTGCCCTCGCTATCGGTAGACCAGTGGTATCAGCGCGAACTGAAGACGACCGCCGACGGCATCCGCCGCTACGAGCAGAGCACCTATTACGCGGGCCAATGGCGCGCGTACTACGAACCGTGGGTGCAGATGCTCGCGGGCATGTATCGCGGACCGGGCAAGCAGATCGTCGCGTGGAATTCCGCACTGCTGTACGACATGATTTACACGCAGCCGGTGGTCTATGAGCTTGGTGATCTGAGCATGCCGACGTTGCTGCTGATCGGCCAGAAGGACACCACCGCGATCGGCAAAGACGCCGCGCCGCCCGAGGTGCGCGCGAAGCTCGGTCATTACCCTGAGCTTGGCCGGGCGGCCGCGAAGGCGATTCCGCATGCGACGCTGGTCGAGTTTGCCGATGCCGGCCACGCGCCGCAGATGCAGGATCCAGACGCGTTTCATAAGGCGCTGCTCAATGGGCTCGCGGCGGTGCCGACGAATCGCTGAGCGCGCGGCCTCACGCTCAGCTAACCGGGCCGGCAGGTTCCGCGAAACGTAAAGAAAGCCGTTCCCTCAAGAGGGTGCCGTTCAGTTGCCTGACTGAACGGCACCCCGGTACGAACCGCCTTTCCCCTACACAGGCCGGTTCGTCCTTCGACTACCTCACCGCCATCAACTCATCGCGCACCTGCGCGCCGATCTCGAACGAGCGCAGCCGCGCCTTGTGATCGTAGATCTGCGCGGTCAGCATCAACTCGTTCGCGCCGGTCTGCTCGATGATCGATTGCAGACCTTCGCGGATCGCGTCGCGATCGCCGAGCACCGTGCAGGCGAGCGAATGCGCGACGTTGCTCAACTCCATCTCCGACGCTGCGAGCCGCTCGACCGGCGGCTGCAACAGCCCCGGCGTGCCGCGCCGCAAATTGATGAACTGCTGCTGCAGCGACGTGAAAAGACGCGCGGCTTCCTCGTTGGTATCGGCCGCGAACAGGTTGACGCCGACCATCGCATACGGCTTGTCGAGCGTCGCGGACGGCCGGAACTGCGCGCGATACATCTGTAGCGCGGTCATCATGTAATCGGGCGCGAAGTGCGACGCGAAGGCGAACGGCAGGCCGAGCGCCGCCGCCAGTTGCGCGCTGTAGAGCGACGAGCCGAGCAGCCACAGCGGTACGTTGAGGCCCGCGCCGGGCACCGCGCGTATGCGCTGGCTCGCCACCGGATCGGCGAAATAGCGCTGCAACTCGACGACATCATCGGGAAACGAATCGGCGCTAGTCTGCAGATCGCGGCGCAGCGCGCGGGCCGTGGTCTGATCGGTGCCGGGCGCGCGGCCGAGGCCGAGATCGATACGGTCGGGATAGAGCGAGGCGAGCGTGCCGAACTGTTCCGCGATCACGAGCGGCGCGTGGTTCGGCAGCATGATGCCGCCCGAGCCGACGCGAATCGTCTTCGTGCCGCCGGCCACGTGGCCGATCACGACCGAGGTGGCGGCGCTCGCGATGCCGGGCATGTTGTGATGCTCGGCGAGCCAGAAGCGCCGGTAATTCAGTTTTTCCGCGTGCTGGGCGAGTTCGAGCGTGTTCCTGAACGCGTCCGCCGGCGTGGCGCCCGCGGTGACCGGCGAGAGATCGAGGACCGAGAAGGGGATCATTGTCTGTTGATTGACGGTTTGCGGCGCTTTCGCGCGATGCGGCATTGTGGCAAAGCCCGCATTTTTCTGCAGACGGCGCGCGGATGCCCACGTCGGCCGAAGGGTTTGTCGGGGTGTCGCTGAGAGGGCGATACAGTGTTGCCGAGGTGTCGCCGTGCTTGCAGGGTGGCGGCTTGCGTGGCGCGGAAATTGCGCCGCTGTCATGTGCCGAGGCATGCGCGAGTGCAGGAGTCGGCTGCATGAGTGCTTGCATGAGTGGCCGCATGAGTCCATGCACGTACGAGCCCGCGAGCGTACTTCTGGTACGCGCCATACGAGCATCAGGACGTTCGATCGAATGACGCGGCGCGACCGTGCGCCGGGCGGCATTCGAGTGTACGGTGGAACTGTCGGTGCGGTGACGTGATGTGAGCCGATGCGGCGTATCGCGCGTTGCCGGATATCTGCCATGTTGCGAAGGAGTCCCCGATCCCATGAATGTCGTCAAAGAGTTTCGCACCCGATCATTCGAAGACGTGTGCCGCGCCTTGATCGGTCGCGAGGAAATCGCGCTCGTCGACGTACGTGAGGAAGATGCCCATGCGCGCGGTCATCCGTTGTTTGCCGCCAATCTGCCGCTCTCGCGGCTCGAACTCGACGCACCGCTGCGTCTGCCGCGTCTCGCGGTGCCGGTCGTCGTGTTCGATGCGGGCGAGGGGCTCGCGAGGCGCGCGGCCGAGCGTCTCGCCGAACTCGGCTATACCGGCGTCGCCCTGCTCGAAGGCGGTCTGCAAGGCTGGTGCGAAGCGGGCGGCGAACTGTTCAGGGACGTCAACGTGCCGAGCAAGGCGTTCGGCGAACTCGTGGACAGCGTGCGTCATACGCCGTCGCTGTCCGCTCACGAAGTGCAGGCGCTGCTCGATCGCGAGGCCGACGTCGTCGTGCTCGACGCGCGCCGTTTCGACGAATTTCAGGCGATGAACATTCCCGGCAGCATCAGCGTGCCGGGCGCGGAACTCGTGTTGCGCGCGCGGCAGCTCGCGCCGAACCCGGCCACGCGGATCGTCGTCAATTGCGCGGGGCGCACGCGCAGCATCATCGGTGCGCAGTCGCTCATCAATGCCGGCGTGCCGAATCCGGTCGCGGCGCTGCGCAACGGCACGATGGGCTGGTCGCTGGCGGGCCAGCCGCTCGCGCACGGCAGCACGCGGCGCGTCGAAGGCGCCGTCGACAACGCGCTGCGCCTCGCCACTGCCGACGGTGCCCGCGCGGTCGCCGATCGCGCCCGGGTGGGCCGCACCTCGCGTGACGAGGCGCGCCGCTGGGCCGGCGAGGCGGTGCGCACTGTGTATCGCTTCGACGTGCGCACGCCCGAAGAATACGAGGCCGGCCACGTGCCCGGTTTTCGCAGCGCGCCGGGCGGCCAGCTCGTGCAGGAAACCGACATGTTCGCGCCGGTGCGCGGCGCGCGCGTGATCCTCGCGGACAGCGACGGCGTGCGCGCGAACATGAGCGCGTCGTGGCTTGCGCAGATGAACGTCGAGGTCTACGTGGTCGATGGGCTGACGGCCGCCGACTTCGCCGAGAAGGGCGCGGCGCCGCCCCCGCGTTATGCGGTGGCGCCGCCCGCGGCCGACGAAATCGCGCCGGCTGATCTCGCTGCGTTGCTGCAGGCGCCGGGCACCGCGGTGCTCGATTTCACGAGCAGCGCGAACTATCTGCAGCGGCATATTCCGGGCGCGTGGTTCGTGATCCGCAGCCAGTTCGCCGACGCGGTGCGCACGCTGCCCGACGCGAGGCGCTATGTGGTGACCAGCGGCAGCAGCCTGCTCGCGCGTTTCGTTGCGCCGGAACTCGCGGCCTTGACGCAGCGTCCGGTGCAGGTGCTCGCGGGCGGCACCGCGGCGTGGATCGAGGCGGGCTTGCCGGTGGAAGCGGGCGGCACGCGCATGGCGTCGCCGCGCATCGACCGTTATCAGCGTCCCTATGAAGGCACCGACAACGCGCGCGAAGCGATGAGCGCGTATCTGGAGTGGGAGCAGGGGCTCGTTGCGCAACTTGCACGCGACGGCACGCATGGGTTCAGGGTGATTTGAGTGTAAAGGCTCAAGCGCGCGAGCAAGACGCACCTCGGCGAAAGCCGTGCGAATCCTCTGCCGATTCGGTGTAAACGCGCTCTCGTCTAAAACCGCCAATGCGTTTAGATTAGCGGCATCTGGAAGGCTTATCGAGGGACCAGGGCGGCCATACAAGGCAGCGGTTTGTCATTCCGGCGATGGCGCGAGGTGAGCCGCCAAGGTTGCTCATCGCTTCGCCGGAACCAGACCGCTGCGCGTCGTCCGCGGTGCTTCGCGCGAGGCGGCTCAGGCCGCCGTCACTTTCCGGTTGACCCTATCGACCGAACGGGCGACGCGTTGTACAGCGTCGCCTTTTTGCTTCTGGGCGCGGGTTTTCAGTGAGGCGGCCGGCGGTTGTCTCGCGTGCCGCTCCTGTGGGTTTCTTCCCGCTTCTTCGTTCTTCACGGGCTGGGCGCGGCCGGCTTTGCCGCTGATTTCGCCCGCCGGTTCCGTCCCTGCTTCCGTATCCCGCCGCACGCATCGCACCCGCATCGCTCGCGGTTTTCCGCTTGCCCAGTTATCCTTGTAGTACACACTACAGACCGGCCTCGCGCGCCTGAGCCTGAGATGGCGCGCAACCGGACAGGAATTGCCCGTGAGCCTCAAACCGCTTGGTATCGCATGGCTGGCAGCGTGCTTCGCGCTGGCCGGCTGCGACCAACAGCAGAGCGATCAAGCCGTGCAAAAACTCAAGGACTTCTTCAACGCCATCAAGCCCGATGCGCTATTGCTCAAGGACATGACGCCGGGCGTCACGACCGAAGCGCAGATCCGCTCGCAGATGGGCAAGCCCGAAACCGAGCGCACCTTCACCGACGGCTCGAAGCGCTTCGAATATCCGCGTGGTCCGCAAGGTCTCAACACGTACATGGTCGACATCGATCGGGACGGCAAGCTGCAAGCCATCACGCAGGTGCTGACCGCCGCGAACTTTGCGAAGATCCACGCGGGCATGAGCGAAGACGAAGTGCGCCGTCTGCTCGGCAAGCCCGGCGAGATCGCGGTGTATCCGCTCAAGCCGGAGACCGTGTGGAGCTGGAAGTGGCGCGAAGGCGGCGTGACCGAAGAGGGCATCTTCAATGTTCACTTCGACCGCAATCTGCGGGTCTACACCACGTCGCGCTCGGACGTGGTACGGGGGCGCTAGGCAACGTGAGAGCAGGGCGGAAAGAACGGGGAGCGGCATGATACGTCGACGTCGATACAACCGGATCGGCCTGGTGTTGGGAGGCGGCGCGGCGCGTGGCTGGGCGCATATCGGCGCGATCCGCGCGCTGCACGAGGCGGGCATCAAGCCCGACGTCGTGTGCGGCACGTCGATCGGCGCGCTGGTCGGCGCCGTCTATGCGAACGGCGACCTCGACTGGCTCGAGGAGTGGGTCTCGCGGCTCACATGGCAGACGGTGGTGCGTCTGCTCGATCTGCGTATCTCGGGCGGCCTGCTCGGCGGCCGCAAGGTGGTCCAGCTTTTTGCCGACAAATTCAACGGCTGCTCGATCGCGCAGTTGCAGATGCCGTTCGCGGCGGTCGCGACCGAACTCGATACGGGCCGCGAAATCTGGTTGCAGGACGGCAGCACGATCGACGCGGTACGCGCATCGATTGCGATTCCGGGGATTTTCGCGCCGGTGTGGCACAACGGCGTATGGCTCGTCGACGGCGGCCTGAGCAATCCGGTGCCGGTGTCGGTCGCGCGCGGCATGCGCGCGGACTGCGTGATCGCCATCGATCTGAACAACGACATCCTGAACGGCCGCGACTTCGGCGGCGCGGTGGTCGAAACGCCCGCGCTCGATCCCGATGCGCCGCCGCCCGTCTCGCTGCGCCGCAACGGCAAGCCCTGGCCGCGCTGGCTCGCGCCTGCCGAGACGAGCGTCGCCAGCGATGTGCGCGTGCCGCCGAAGCCGAGCGCGCATGTGCCGTCGATGCTCAGTTCGATCGCGCAAAGCATCGACATCATGCAGGTGCGGATCACGCGTAGCCGGCTTGCCGGCGAACCGGCCGACATCCTGATCCAGCCGCGTCTGGGCGGCATGGGTATTTTCGATTTCCATCGCGCGGCGCCGGCCATCGAGGAAGGGCGCGCGGCAGTCGAATACATGCTGCCGGCGATCCGCGCGCGGCTCGCGCTCGACTGACTTTGAGCCGCCGAGGCCGGCGCGTCTAGTCCAGCAGCGCCGCGAGCGCGGGCGGCGCGCTTTCGAGAGCGAACGGATTGAGAAACTGGCGCCGCCACATCAATTCGCGTTCGACCTCGCTCAGTTGTGCGTCGGCGCACACCGCGTCCCAGTGTTCGAGAATCACTTCGATGTGTCGGCGCACGAGCGCCACGGCTTCGTCGTGCGCGAGCAGGAAGAGCGGCGCGGCCTTCAGGCAGGTGTCGATGCGGCTGAAACGGTCGTCGCCGACGATCAGCATCGCCTGGGTCGCTTCGTTGCCCGCGCGCGCCTGCGGGCAGATGTCGTAGGCCGGCGTGAGTGTCAGCTCGCGGCCGGTCCAGTAGGCGGCGTGATTGCGCGCGTGATCGTCGGTATTGCCGCACAGCACGTTGAAGACGAGGCGCGCGAAGAGCTGTCTGAGCGTCGCGGCCGGATTCGTGAAGCGATGACGGATCAGCGTCGCGAATTCCTCGTAGCTCGCATAGCGCGCCATCATTTCGTCGAGTTCGAACAGCGTGAGCGCCGACACCATGGCGCGGCGCTGCCAGCCGTGCTCGCCGAGCGCACGGTCGAAGCGCTCGATGAGCAGCACGTCCTTACCGCCGACGTGTTCGAGCGTGACCGGCGCGGCGTCGATGCCGGCCGCGGCCGCGAGGCGCATCGCGATGTATTCGGCCTTCACGACGCTGTACACATCGCCCTGCGAGGAAAACTTCGCGATGAACTTGCGCTCGGGCGTCGTGATCATCGCCTTCGGCCGCGCGCCGCCGATCGAGCTGCCGTGAAACAGGGCGCGCTCGAGATCGGGGCTCAGCTTCACGCCGCGCTCGACGCTCGCCACCGCGTTCTGCAGATCGCTGAGCGAGGCGGTGGCGGTTTCGCGCGGCACGTATTCGGTGGGCGAGAGCTGGAAGTCGAGCGCGCCGATGCGGTCCGAGCCCGATTCCAGCAGATAGGTCATCTCGTCGAACTCGCCGGTATCGATCTGCGCGCCACGCGTGCCGAGCTTGCGATTGATGATGACGCGCCGGCCCCACGCGTCCGGCGCCGCGTCGCGGATGCAGCCGGGCATCGTCAGGCCGTTGAGCAGTGGCAGCGTGCCGCGCCGCAGCGGCAGCTCGGGATCGTAGAGCGGGATCGCATGTTCGCGCGCGAGGTAGCTCTGGCCGTAGTTGAACAGCATCTGCTCGCCGGCCGCGACGAGGCGCCCGGCCACCACCGGCTCGGTCGCGCCGGGCAGCCAGGTCCACACGAAGGCTTCGTTGTAGGCGGAATCAGAAGTCATCTCGGGCTTCGATGCGAGGTGCGCGCACAGCGCGTGGCAGCAGCGTCAACAGTTCGGCGTTGGCGCGCAGAGCGGCGCTGAGACCCGACGGATCGGCGTCGAACAGACGGACGCCGACGACCGCCGCGGCTTCGAACACCGCACCGATCGAGCAGCGCGGGTCGCCTTTCTCGATGCGTTGGACGAGGCTGCGCGACAGCCCGGCGCGCTCGGCCAGTTGCGCCGCGGTGATCTTGCGCTCGAGCCGCGCGCGGCGGATCAGCTGGCCGAGCAGACGCGCGGCGTCGAGGCTGTAACGCGAGGCGGCACGGGTGGCGGGAGTGGACATGAAAACGTGGAGTGGTTCATATATGAGTCGTAAAGGGCTTTCGTGACTCATCTGTGAGCCATTATGGGTTCTTATCCGAGAAAAAACAATAAATGACTCGTATATGAGTCGCAAAGGCCCTTTATGGCTCATATATGGGTCATCTCTGCCGGTATCGCCTGGAATGGGCGAGGTGGCGACCCTCGCGCGGGCTATCGAAAAAGCGACCCCAAACTTGCGAAATCGCAGCACGGCTCAACGCATGCGCCGCGCCTGACAAAACCCCATCCCTTGTAAAACCGGACGCCCCGGGCGGTGCGAGGCGCCGATTCGTGCAATGCTGCGACGCAGCAGGACGCCGGCCCTCTGTTTGAGAAATTGATTTTCGCTTGCGAGACTGCGCGCCATGCCGGAGTAATGCGCAGGCCACGAAGCCGCCGCGAGCCGTGCCAATTCAACAAAACCTCGATGGAGACACGCGTGTTCCTATACGGCTTTGGTCCCGTGCTGCTCGCCGGCACGCTCCAGACGATCGAGCTGTCCGTTCTGTCGCTGGCGGCCGCCGTGCTGCTCGGTCTCGCGGGCGCGGCGGCGAAACTTTCGTTCAACCGGCCCTTGCGGGCCATCGCGACCGGCTACACGACGCTGATCCGCTCGGTGCCCGACCTCGTGCTGATGCTGCTGCTGTTCTACAGCATCCAGATGGCCGTCACCGACGTCACCGACGTGCTCGATCTGCCGCAGTTCGACATCGATCCGTTCGTGGCCGGCGTGCTGACGCTCGGCTTCATCTACGGCGCGTACTTCACCGAGACTTTTCGCGGCGCGTTTCTCGCGGTGCCGCGCGGCCAGCTCGAAGCGGGCAGCGCGTACGGCATGAGCGGCGTGCGCGTGTTCACGCGCATCCTGTTCCCGCAGATGATGCGCTTCGCGCTGCCCGGCATCGGCAACAACTGGCAGGTGCTCGTGAAGGCCACCGCGCTCGTGTCGATCATCGGTCTTGCCGACGTCGTCAAGGCCGCGCAGGACGCGGGCAAGAGCACCTTCAACATGTTCTTCTTCATCCTCGTCGCCGCGCTGATCTATCTGGCGATCACCACGGTCTCGAACCTCGTACTGATCTGGCTGAACCGCCGCTATTCGACCGGCGTGCGGCACGCGGAGCTTTGAACGCCATGCTTGACATCCTCACGCAATTCTGGCAGGCGTACCTGTTCTGGGACGGCCAGCGCATCTCGGGTCTCGCGGTCACGCTGTGGCTGCTGGTCGCGTCGATCGCGATCGGTTTCGTGTGCGCGGTGCCGCTCGCGGTCGCGCGCGTCTCGAAGAAGCGCTGGCTCTCGACGCCGGTGCGTCTCTACACCTACGTGTTTCGCGGCACGCCGCTCTACGTGCAACTGCTGTTGATCTACACCGGCGTGTACAGTCTCGCGTTCGTGCGCGCGCACAGTCTGCTCGACGCGTTCTTTCGCAGCGGCTTTCACTGCGCGATCCTCGCGTTCGCACTGAACACCTGTGCGTACACGACCGAGATTTTCGCCGGCGCGATCCGCTCGACCTCGCACGGCGAAGTGGAGGCGGCGCGCGCCTACGGCATGAGCGGGTTCACGATGTACCGGCGCATTGTGATACCGTCCGCGCTGCGCCGGGCCCTGCCGTTGTACAGTAACGAGGTGATCCTGATGCTGCACGCGACCACGGTCGCGTTCACGGCCACGGTGCCCGACCTCCTGAAGGTCGCGCGCGACGCGAACTCGGCGACCTACCAGTCGTTCAACGCATTCGGGCTCGCGGCGCTGATTTATCTCGTCGTGTCGTTCGCGCTGGTGGCGCTGTTCCGGCGCGCCGAGCGGCGCTGGCTTGCGTATCTCGCGGTGCGTACGCATTGAGCGCGCGTTGACGCTATCGCATCGGGCGCCGCGCGCTTCGGCAAGGCGGCGTTCGCACCAGACTGATCCGTATTTTCACTGGGAGAGCATCTTGCTCCATACCACCCAAACCGAAGCTTGCAAGCTCGCCGCGCAGGACATCCACAAGCGCTACGGCGACAACGAAGTGCTCAAGGGCGTCTCGCTCAACGCGAACAAGGGCGACGTAATCAGCATCATCGGCGCGAGCGGTTCGGGCAAGAGCACCTTCCTGCGTTGCATCAACTTTCTGGAGCGGCCGAACGCCGGGCAGATCATCGTCGACGGCGAAGCGGTGAAGACGAAGACCGATCGCACCGGCAATCTCGAAGTCGCCGATCACAGGCAGTTGCAGCGCATCCGCACGAAGCTCGCGATGGTGTTCCAGCACTTCAACCTGTGGGCGCACATGAACGTGCTCGAGAACGTGATCGAAGCGCCGATTCATGTGCTCGGTCTGAAGCGCAAGGACGCCGAGGAGCGGGCGCGCGAATATCTCGAGAAGGTCGGGCTTGCGCCACGCGTCGAGAAGCAGTACCCGTCGCATCTGTCGGGCGGCCAGCAGCAGCGCGTTGCGATTGCGCGCGCGCTCGCGATGGACCCGGACGTGATGCTGTTCGACGAGCCGACTTCCGCGCTCGACCCCGAACTCGTCGGCGAAGTGCTGAAGGTCATGCAGAAGCTCGCCGAGGAAGGCCGCACGATGATCGTCGTCACGCACGAAATGGGCTTCGCGCGCAACGTCTCGAACCATGTGATGTTTCTGCACCAGGGCCGCACCGAGGAAGAGGGCGATCCCGCCGAGGTGCTGAGCGCGCCGTGCAGCGAGCGCCTCAGGCAGTTCCTCTCCGGCAGCCTGAAGTAACGTGCCGCGCGCTTTGCAGCGGTAACCGATGGCCCGCCCGTCCAGCCCGGCTCGCACGACGCAGGTCGCGATCGTCGCATTGCCGCCCGTGTCGATGTCGGGCGTCGGGCCTATTGTCGACGCGCTCAATCTCGCCAACGAAATCGACGGCCGCGCGCTGTACCGCGTGCAGGTCTGTTCGTGGGACGGCCGCGCGGTGCCGCTCGCGGGCGGCGCGCAATGGCCCGCCGATGCCGCGTTCGGCGACGCGATCGCGTGCGACTGGCTCATCGTCGTCAGCGAGCGCTTTCAGCAGTTCGCCGACTATCGTCTGTTTCTCGCGAGCCTCGCGCGCGTCGGCCGGCGCACGCCGCTCGTCACTGGCATTCATCATGGCGTGTGGTGGCTCGCCATGGCGGGGCAGTTGTCCGGCTATCGCGTCAGCGTGAACTGGGAAACCTATCAGCAGTTCTCCGAACAATTCGAGCGCTCGATCGTCACGCAGCAGATCTTCGAGATCGACCGCGATCGCGCGACCTGCGCGGGCGGCCAGGCGAGCGTCGATTTCATGCTCGCGATGATCGGCCGCGAGCATGGTCCCGAACTCGCGGAACGCATTGCCGATACGCTCGGCGTCGGAGTGTTGCGCAACGGCGAGGTGCGTCAGCGCATTCCGTTCGTGACCGCGCCGGGCGAGCGCCATCCGCGCCTGAACGACGCGTTGCTGCTGATGGAGGCGAACATCGAGGACCCGCTCACGACCGATGAAATCGCCGGCCTCGTCGGCGTCTCGCGGCGGCAACTGGAGCGGCTGTTTCGCCAGTATCTCGGCGCGATGCCGTCCAAATACTATCTGGGGCTGCGGCTGTCGAAGGCGCGCACGCAATTGCAGCGCACCAGCAAATCGGTCGTGCAGATCAGCCTCGCGTGCGGGTTTGCGTCGGCGGCGCATTTTTCGAATGCGTATCGCGAGCGTTTCGGCGTCACGCCGCGAGAGGATCGCCGCAACTGGATCGACCGGCAGACCGGCGCGCACGGCGGCGCGGGCAGCGAGCCGCGGCCGGCCGCGATGATCGAGCGGCCCGAGGTGGATTGAGCGCGGCCGGCCGCGGCGGCGGCGAGGCAGATTCCCGGCAGCGGCCGCCGCGCGTGGAACCGCATGGAAAGCGTCGCGTATGCGCAAGACGTATCGCGCGTGGTTTCCTACACTAGCTGTATTACCCGTTACCCGTGAGAGGATTTGCCATGAACGACCTGACTGTGACACGACAGACCTTCGACGAAGTCATGGTGCCGGTGTTTTCCCCCGCCGCCTTCGTACCGGATCGCGGTCTCGGCTCGCGCGTCTGGGACACGCAAGGCCGCGACTATATCGACTTCGCCGGCGGCATCGCCGTGACCGCGCTCGGTCATGCGCATCCCGAGCTGCTGAAGGTGCTGCACGAGCAGGGCGGCAAGCTCTGGCACATCGGCAATGGCTACACGAACGAGCCGGTGCTGCGCCTTGCGAAGCGCCTCGAAAACCTGACCTTCGCCGACCGCGCGTTTTTCGCCAACTCGGGCGCCGAGGCGAACGAGGCGGCGCTCAAGCTCGCGCGCCGCGTCGCGTTCGACCGCCACGGCGCGCAGAAAGCCGAAATCATCTCGTTTGCGCAGTCGTTCCATGGCCGCACGCTGTTCACGGTCAGTGTCGGCGGCCAGCCGAAGTACTCGGAAGGCTTCGGCCCGGTGCCGGCCGGCATTACGCATCTGCCGTACAACGACATCGAGGCGGCGAAGAAGGCAATCGGCGCACAGACCTGTGCGGTGATCGTCGAGCCGATCCAGGGCGAAGGCGGCGTGATCCCGGCCGACCCGGCGTTCCTCAAGGTACTGCGCGAAGCATGCGACCAGCACAACGCGCTGCTGATTTTCGACGAAGTGCAAACCGGCGTGGGCCGTAGCGGCTACTTCTATGCGTACCAGGACACGGGCGTGACGCCGGATATCCTGACCACCGCGAAGGCGCTCGGCAACGGCTTCCTGATCGGCGCGATGCTGACCACCCAGGAGCTCGCCGCGCATTTCAAGGTCGGCGTGCATGGCACGACTTACGGCGGCAATCCGCTCGGCTCGGCGATCGCGGAAAAAGTGGTCGAGCTCGTCAGCGACCCGAAGCTGCTCGAAGGCGTGCGCTCGCGCGGCGCGACGCTGAAGGGCCACCTCGCGAAGCTCAACGAGCGCTTCGGGCTCTTCACCGAAGTGCGCGGCAAGGGGCTGCTGATCGGCGCCGAACTGAACGACACGTACAGGGGGCGCGCGAAGGATTTCGTCACCGCGGCCGGCCAGCATGGCGTCATCATGCTGATGGCGGGGCCGGACGTGCTGCGCTTCGTGCCGTCGCTGATCATGCCGCTCGACGACATGGCCGAAGGCTTCGCGCGTCTCGAGAAGGCGTTCGGCGAACTTGTCGGCACGGCCCAGGCCGCCTCGCACTGATCCACGGCCACGCGTTCATGCATAACGACACGCTCTCGGACACGCACACGCACACGCACATGCACATGCACCCGCAGCGGATCATGCGTCACATTCAACAGGAACGATGATGCTATTCGTACGTCCAGGCCGCCTCGCCGATCTCGATGCGCTCGAACATATGGCGCGCACCGCGCAGCCGGTGCTGCATTCGCTGCCGCACGACCGGCGCGCGCTCGAAGCGCGCGTCGCGCTGTCGGAAGACTCGTTTCGCGCGGAAGTCGATTTTCCGGGCGAGGAGTTCTATCTGTTCGTGCTCGAAGACCCGGCGAGCGGCAAGCTCATGGGCACCGCGAGCATCGTCGCGGCGGCCGGTTATGCGGACCCGTTCTACGCGTTTCGCAACGACGCGCTGATTCATGCGTCGCGCGAACTGCACGTGAACCGCAAGATTCACGCGCTGACGATGTCGCACGAGCTGACCGGCAAGAGCCGGCTCGCGGGCTACTACATCGACCCGTCGCTGCGCGGCGATGCCGCCGCGCAGCTGATGTCGCGTGCGCGCATGATGTACATCGCCGCGAATCGCAAGCGCTTCACGCCCGAGGTGTTCTCGCTGCTGCTCGGCGTCACCGACGAGAACGGCGTGTCGCCGTTCTGGGAAGCGGTGGGGCGCAAGTTCTTCGGCCGCGATTTCGCCGACATCGAAATCGAATCGGGCGGCCGCAGCCGCACGTTCATTGCCGAAGTGATGCCGACCTATCCGATCTATGTGCCGCTGTTGCCCGAAGCGGCGCAGCGCGTGCTCGGCGAGCCCGATGCGAACGCGCTGCTCGCCTACGAGATTCATCTCGAGGAAGGCTTCGAGACCGATCGCTACGTCGACATTTTCGACGCGGGTCCGGTCCTGACCGCGCAGGTCGATCGCAGTGTCAGCGTGAAGCACAACGAAACGCGCGTCGTGCGCGAGGCGCCCGCGCCGCGCGGCGAAACGTACCTGATCGCGCACAACGGCGCCGACGGCGCGTTCCGCTGCGTGCTCGGCGAACTCGCGCCGGGCAAGGCGTCGGGCGCCGCCTTGTCGCAGG
>NZ_JAAGPS010000075.1:0-235 GCF_017105025.1 Paraburkholderia sp. Ac-20336
ACGATACTCTGCTCATCAAGAGGCAGTATCGACGGAGTGTGCACGCACGTATGACGATACGTGAAGTGCTGCTGATACACGAGAGTCAGTTGTCTCAGATGAGTAGACTGTGATGTCTGAGCCCTATACTGGTAGAAGAAGCTAGGAAGTGACTGATGAGTTAAGATATGAGGTATCCTGAACAGAAGTTCGATCTTTACGTAGCTGAGAAGAGAATTTTTTTTTTTTTTTTTTT
>NZ_JAAGPS010000076.1:0-35842 GCF_017105025.1 Paraburkholderia sp. Ac-20336
TAGCGCGTGTCGCGTCGTCAGTGCTTGAGGCATGGGCTGAATCGGCGGCTGCGGGCACGCTGTTCACCGACCCGGCGGCACCCGCCGCACGGCCCGGCGCCTTGGTGTCGTTTGCCTTGTGAGGCACACTCGCGGGTGTCGTCGCTCGCGCATGCCGCGTTCCGCGCGCGACGCGTTGCAGCGCCGCGTTCAGCGCATCGGGCGCGCGCGGTGCGCGCAGCCGGTCGACGATACTCGCCGCCTTGACCTGCTCGCTTGTCGCGCCGAAGCTCAGCACCGCGCGCCGCATCAGTTCGCTCACGCTGATGCCCAGATCCTCCGCGGTCTGGGTGATGGCGCGCTTCTGCGCGGTCGTGACGAATACGACGATGCGCTCGCTGGGCTTGGTCATGATCGGCTCGCAGGCTTGTTGGCATGAGTGGGGCACGGCGTGCATCCGGCGCCGTGCGTCCGAGCTGTGCATTCACGGTACGTCGGCACGTGCGCGGAACAGGGCCGGGCGCGCCGGCTTCATCATATGACGAGTTGCCCGGATACGAAATGTTCGTTGCACGAAAATCCCGTGACATCAATGAGTTGTAGCGTTTCCAGGCAGTTTGTCCACAGCCCTTTCAACATTTTCTGTTGATAACCTCGCATAAATTGCCGGTCGCGCGCGGCTCGCGCCATGCGCTTCCCGAAATTACAGGTCCTTACCTTGGCGCGCCGCTTCACGAAGGGAATTCTTACAAAAAAACTGCGTTGGACCCCGGCCGATTTATTTAAAATGTGCTGTTACGTTGCGCCGGACAGGGTTCGAGGCGTGCCGTGCGGCCGGCCGGGGGCAAGGTCCGCGCGGCGGCGTACGCCGAGGCCCGGATGCTCGATCACGACCCAGGCGCGCATCGCGAGCGCGCGGACAGGCGTGCGGTTGCACGCCCACTATTCAAGTCATGCCAATCATCAAACGACCGCATTCCTCCCATTCTCCGGCCGGTGAAGACCGGGACTCCCGCCAACGCACTCCAGGTCGCAATGCCGCTTCGCGTGACGTGGGGCGCGGCCGCCGCTCGTTCGGCACGTCGTTCGTGCTGTGGTTCTTCGGCCTGATCGCGACCGCCGTCGTGGTGGGGGCGCTGATCGTCGGCTATGCGCTCGTCGTGATGGGGCCGCAACTGCCGTCGCTCGACGCGCTGACCGACTATCGCCCGAAGGTGCCGCTGCGCGTCTATACCGCGGACCACGTGCTGATCGGCGAATTCGGCGAGGAGCGGCGCAGCCTCGTGCGCTTCCAGGACATTCCGGACCAGATGAAAAAAGCGGTGCTCGCGATCGAGGACTACCGCTTCTACGAACACGGCGGGGTCGACTTCGTCGGCATCCTGCGCGCCGGTTTCGCCGACCTCGCGCACGGCGGCGCCTCGCAGGGCGCGAGCACGATCACGATGCAGGTCGCGCGCAACTTCTTCCTTTCCAGCGAGAAGACCTACACGCGCAAGATCTACGAGATGCTGCTCGCCTACAAGATCGAGCGCGCGCTCACGAAAGACCAGATTCTCGAGCTGTACATGAACCAGATCTATCTGGGCGAGCGCGCGTACGGCTTTGCCGCGGCCGCGCGCGTGTACTTCGGCAAGGACCTGAAGGACATCACGCTCGCCCAGGCCGCGATGCTCGCGGGCCTGCCGAAGGCGCCGTCCGCGTATAACCCGGTCGTCAATCCGAAGCGCGCGAAGATCCGTCAGGAGTACATCCTGCGGCGCATGCTCGAGCTGAACTACATCACGCAGCAGCAGTACGACGAGGCGATCAAGGAAGAGATTCACACCAAGAACCCGGGCAACGAGTACAGCGTGCATGCCGAGTACGTCGCCGAAATGGTGCGGCAGATGATGTACGCGCAGTACAAGGACGAGACCTATACGCGTGGCCTGAACGTCACGACCACGATCGACTCCGCCGATCAGGACGCCGCGTATCACGCGGTGCGCAAGGGCGTGATGGACTACGAGCGGCGCCACGGCTATCGCGGACCGGAGGGCTTCGTGCAACTGCCCGCGGCCGGCGACGATCGCGATCAGACCATCGACGACGCGCTCACCGATCACCCGGACAACGGCGAGATCATCGCGGGCGTCGTGACCGATGCGAGCGCGAAGCAGGTGGCCGCGCAACTGGTGGACGGCACCCAGGTGACGGTGACGGGCGACGGTCTGCGCTTCGTCGCAGCGGCATTGAGCCCGCGCGCGTCGGCAACGCTGCGCATCAGGCCGGGCTCGATCGTGCGCCTGATGGCCGACGACAAGGGCAACTGGCAGATCACGCAGCTGCCGCAGGTGGAAGGCGCGCTCGTGTCGCTGACGCCGCAGGACGGCGCGATTCGCGCGCTGATCGGCGGCTTCGACTTCAACAAGAACAAGTTCAACCACATCACGCAGGCCTGGCGCCAGCCCGGTTCGAGCTTCAAGCCGTTCATCTATTCGGCCGCGCTCGACAAGGGGCTCGGACCGGCGACGATCATCAACGACGCGCCGCTGTACTTCCCGCCGAGCACGCCGGGCGGCGACGCGTGGGAGCCGAAGGACGACGATCAGCCTGATGGCCCGATGCCGATGCGCCTCGCGTTGCAGAAGTCGAAGAACCTCGTGTCGATCCGCATCCTGTCGTTCATCGGCACGAAGTATGCGCAGGACTTCGTCACGCAGCGCTTCGGCTTCGACCCCGACAAGACCCCGCCGTATCTGCCGATGGCGCTCGGCGCGGGCCTCGTCACGCCGTTGCAGTCGGCGGGCGCGTACTCGGTGTTCGCGAACGGCGGCTACCGGATCAATCCGTATCTGATCAGCGAAGTGACCGATGCGCGCGGCGTGCCGATCTCGCGCGCGCAGCCGCTCGTCGCCGGCCGCGACGCGCCGCGCACGCTCGAGCCGCGCAACGCGTACATCATGAACAGTCTGCTGCATTCGGTCGCGACCGCGGGCACCGGCGCGGGCACCAACGTGCTGCATCGCTCGGACCTGCAGGGCAAGACCGGCACGACCAACGACGCCAAGGACGGCTGGTTCGCCGGCTATCAGCAGTCGCTCGTCGCGGTCGCGTGGATGGGCTACGACCAGCCGAAGAGCCTCGGCAGCCGCGAATTCGGCGCGCAGCTCGCGCTGCCGATCTGGGTCGAGTACATGCAGCGCGCGTTGCGCGGCGTGCCGCAGGCGGAGCCGCCGCAGCCCGATGGCGTGACCGCGATGGACGGCGAACTGTTCTTCACCGACATGCTGCCGGGACATGGCTTCGTCGCGAGTATCGGCCTCGATTCGGGCACCCCGACGGCGGGCGCGAGCGACGCGGTCGGCGGAGTGGGGCCGGCCGGCATGACGCCGCCGGCGGTGCCGCCGCCGAGCGTGTCGTCGAGCGAGAAGAAGCAGATCATGGATCTGTTCGAGACGAACAAGCCTTGAGGTTGTGGTTCTGAGCCGGCGCGGCTTTCGTGGTGTTTTGACGAGGGCTGCGTTGGCTGTGGGGTTGGGGGGATTGAGGAAGGGCAGGTAGTTGTGAGCTACCGTGGGGTTGCTTCGTCGTATAGAAAGACCACGGCAGGATTACGCACCTTCAATATTCCCTGCACGGGTTGTTCATCATGATCGTCAGGGCAGCGGGAATTGATCCGGCTTCACGCACAGGCGATTTTTGATCTCGGGGTGGTAGATCGAGAGAATGCCGAGCGCTGTTGCGCCGAGTCGGTTCGCGATGTTTTCTGTCAATTCTCCGCCGGGAATATCTTCGAGGCGCCACGGCGCAATGACATTTTTTCCGCGCAACGCGGCAAGGTCTGCATCCTTAACCGAGAAAACTTCGAGTTGCTGCAATTCCGGGTTATACGAAACAACAAACGATTTTGCGGTGACCATAATTACTCCGTGGCTGGTTGCGTTGGCGTCCAGTTGATCGGCTCTGCAGTTGTGATCTGAAGGCGCTTACGAAGATCGTCGTGTACGCCCGCCTGCATCAGTATCGCCAGTGCACCTAGTTTGCGGGCATCTTCATCATCGATCGGCTGCGAACTATGCTCCTGTGCATCGGGGGAATCGTCATCCCGTCGCTACGGGCCAATTTGCGATCAATGACTGACTGCACTTCGCGCCTAAAAACGGTGCATATCCTCAATTGCCGTGTTTCTTCGTCGTAGAAAACGATTGTCGCGCGGGGAGGCTTAGGCATGTCAGTATCCTCTGCAACTCTGGTAATTGGAAAACGCGCGCTGCTTATTCATCAGTCGTGGTTGGCGCCGGAGTAACTTTGATATGTGGTTTCAAATCGGGATTGGACAGCGCTAACAGATTTAGCGTTGCACCGCCGAACCGTCGTGCGAACTCGTCGTCCAGTGAGTAACCGTAGTCGGCGAGAGGCAATTCCATAGGAAAGAGACGTTGAGTAACGGCCAGTATCTTTTCAACGTCCAGGGTATACGAGATGAGCGCCTGCTTTTCTTCGGACCACATGACGACGACACATCGCTTGTTTGGGTGGTTTGCCATTAATAGTTTCTACATTGATCCGGCCCATTTTCATGTCGAGGCTAGCTCTGAAATGTATGTTGTGGGCACAGTACATAAGCCTAGGAGTATCGATACATGTTCTCTGCTATTACGCATGCGCCCGTTCCGGTTACTTTTCGTCGCACTGAGGCGGCTCGGGATGCCCGATTGAGTCCGGATGAGGGGTGACGCTGATGTATTGCTTCAATTCCGGTTGATGCACGGCCAGAAGGCCGAAGATAACGCCTCCGATGGTTCGGGCCGATTCATCATCAAGTTTGAAGTCAACATCTTCAAGAGGCCATGGAACAATCAGGGCGGAATCCATCCGTCTGGCAAGCGAGTCTCGATACAGCGTGCAAATTTTCAGTGCCTGTTGATCTTCGTCGTAAGCGATGACGACGCATCGCGGTGGCCTTTTTTCCATCTCAATCCCGTCCTCTCAAACTGACCAGCCGTCACGGCAGCGGGAATTGATCCGGCTTCACGCGCAGGCGCTCTTTAAGCCCGGGGTGGTAGATCGAGAGGATGCCGAGAGCACATGCCCCGAGGCGATTGGCGACGTTCTCGGTCAGCTCACCGCCTGGAATGGCATCAAGACGCCACGGAGCGACGACGGCGTTCTCACGCAGCGGCGTGAGGTCTGAGTCTTTGAGCGAGCACATTTCGAATTGCTGAAGTTCCTCGTTGAATGAGACGACGAAAGAGTGTGGTGTGGGCATGACCTGGAATCCCCCGCATTGGTTGTTGAGTCGGAACGCCGTCCATACCCAAGTCAGATCAGCGGGCAAACGTATCATGGCGTCGAATCGCGTATGACAAAAGAATGAGGCCCCGAAACCGCTGCAAATGCTGAAGTACATCTCTGGCAGCCTCGGGAGCGCACTTCGTGGCAATTGACGATAGCGTGCAACATTGTGGGAGACTGTTATCGTCCTGGTCGATGTATTGCTTGGTTCGCAGCCAGGAATTGATCCGGGCCCTTACCAGGCCGTAGGTCTATTTCCATGGGACATCGGACTACCGACGATCGGGCATGACCGGAAGTAAAACCCCGAAGCCTCGCCGTTGAGCGACAGCGGCACCAATACTCGCCCGTCAGAGAATCAAATCGACAGGCTCATTTCGCGCCGCCCGGACAAATCCCCGTTCGTTCAATGCGTTAGCCTGCTTGTCAGAGAGTTTTCAACAGGCTCTTCAACATAAACTGGGGATAAGTACGCCATGCTCCCTACGGAATCCCATGTTTAGTTCGGCACGTTGGCCTTCGTCGCCGTATCCGACGCCGCCGAAGCCGCAGCCGCAGGCAACGACGCTCCCACCTCACTCACCGGCGGATTACCCATCGCCTGAAACAGCGCCGCCGTGTCGGTCAGCCGCGCGCTCGTATAGCGGATCTCGTCGAGCTGCGCATTGCGCCACTGTTGTTCGCTCGAGCGCGTCGATGCAACGGGCAGCGCGCCGAGCCGGTAGCGCGCCGACGTCTCGTTGAACACGCCCTGTGCCGAGCGCGCGGCGACGTTGGCCGCATCGAGCGATTGCGCGTCGTGATCGAGTGCGGCGAGCGTATCGGCGACGTTCTGGAACGCGGCGAGCACGGTCTGCTTGTACTGCGAGACCGTGGCCTCGTAGGTGTCCTGGGCCGCGCGGCGCTGCGCGAAGAGCGCACCGCCATGAAACAGCGGCTGCGACAGCGACGCGCCGAGGCTCCAGATCGCGCCCGCGCCCGACAGCGCGACCGGCCAGCTAAAGCCGCCTTGTCCCATCGACGCCGACAGCGACAGGCTCGGGAACATCTGCGCGGTCGCCACGCCAACGTCGACCGCCGCGGCCTTCAGCGCGGCGTCGGCGGCCTGAATATCGGGCCGCGAACGCAGCAGTTCCGAGGGCACCACGACCGGCACCTGCTCGGGCAGATGCAACTGCGCGAGATCGAGATCGGCGGGCGCGGTGTCCGGCGTGCGGCCGAGCAGCACCGCGAGCGCGTGACGCGTCGTCAGCCATTGCTGCTTCAGCGCCGGCAGACTTGCCGACACGCTGGCCGCACTCTGCTGCGCGTTCAGCAGATCGGCATGCGATACCGCGCCGAGTTCATAGCGCCGCGCGGTGTCGCGCGCCTGATCGTTGGCGAGGCTCACGAGCCGTTCGGTCGTGTCGATCTGCGCGTGCAACGCGGCGCTCGTGAGCGCTGCGCTCACGATGTTCGCGGCCAGCGCGCGGCGTGCGGCATCGAACTGATAGACCTGCACGTTCACGCGCGCGGCAAGTGCCGCGTTCGCGAGGCGCGCGGCGCCGAACAGGTCGAAGGTGTAATGCGCCTGCAACTGGCCGACGAACACGTTGTACAGAAACGTGTTCGGCCCGGCTTCGGGAATCGCGAGCGCGCGATTGCGCGTCGCCTGGCCGCCCGCGTCGATGGTCGGCAGCAGCGAACTGCCGACCTGCGCGCGCAACTGCTCGCGCGCGGCGGCGAGACTGCGGTCGGTGGCCGCGAGCGTCGGACTGTTGCGCAGGCCTTCGTCGACGAGCGCGTTCAGCGCATCCGAGCGGTATAGCTTCCACCACTCGGGCACCGGCTGCGCGCCGCTCACGAACTGCTGCGCGACGCCTTGCGCGGGCACGGTTTGCGTCGGCAATGCTTCGGCGCCGTAGTGCGCGGGCTGCGGCATCGCGGGCGGCTCGCCGCTCGGTCCGAACGCGCAGGCGGCGAGCAGGCAGGTGACGCTTGCGATGCTCGCGGCGAGCGGGATGCGCGGGATGCGGGCCCGCGCATCGAAGCGCGGGCGGCGAGGGAGTGCGGGAGTCGCCATGCGGGTGCTCATGCTCAGTTTCCGGTATGCGCGCCGCCGGAGCCGGCGGGCGTCGGCGGCTCGCGCTCGTCGGTCCGCACGCGGAACGACGCGGCATACAGCGCGGGCAGATAGAACAGCGTGAGGATCGTCGCGCTCGTGATGCCGCCCATCAGCGCGGTCGCCATCGGCCCGAAGAAGTTCGAGCGCAGGAGCGGGATCAGCGCGAGCACGGCGGCCGCGGCGGTCAGCGTGATCGGCCGGAAGCGCCGCACGGTCGCGCCGACGATCGCATCGAAACGCTTGTGTCCCGCGGCGATGTCCTGTTCGATCTGATCGACGAGAATCACCGAGTTGCGCATGATGATGCCGAACATCGCAATCACGCCGAGCATCGCGACGAAGCCGAACGGCTGGCCGAACAGCAGCAAGGTGAGCACGACGCCGATCAGCCCGAGCGGCGCGGTCAGCACGACCATCAGCACGCGCGCGAAGCTTTGCAGCTGGATCATCAGCAGCGTCAGCACCGCGATCACCATGATCGGAATCTGCGCGTTGATCGAGGTTTGTCCCTTCGCGCTTTCCTCGACCGAGCCGCCGATCTCGATGCGGTAGCCGACCGGCAGCGTCGCGCGGATCGGTGCGAGCGCACGGTCCACCGCGTGCGTGACGTCGATGCCTTGCGCACCGGCCGCGACGTCGGATTGCACGGTGATGGTCGGCTGGCGGTCGCGTTCCCAGATCACGCCGTATTCGAGGTCGTTGCGCAGCGTCCCAAGCGTGCCGAGCGGCACCGGGCCGTTCGGCGTCGGCATCGCGAGCGCGGTCAGTTGCGACGGGTCGACGCGCTCGGCGCGCGGCGCGCGCAGATCGACGCTGATCAGCTTGTCGCGTTCGCGATACTGCGTGACCGTGTAGCCCGAGAGCGTCATCGCAAGGAAGCTCGAAATGTCTTCGGACGTCACACCCAGTTCGCGCGCGCGTTTCTGGTCGATCTCGAAGTGCGCCGAGCGCTCGGCCGGTTCGTCCCAGTCGAACTGCACGTTGCGGGTGCCGTTGTTCGCGCGCATCGCCGCGGCGACGCGCTCGGCGATCGAGCGCACGGTCGCGATGTCGTCGCCGCTCACGCGGAACTGCACCGGATAGCCGACCGGCGGCCCGTTTTCGAGGCGCGACAGGCGCGTGCGGATCGCCGGGAAGTGGTCGCGCAATTGCGGTTCGAGCCACTGCGCGAGCTTCTCGCGATCCTTGACCGACTTCGCCGTGACCACGAACTGCGCGAAATTGGGCTGCTGCAATTGCTGATCGAGCGGCAGATAGAAACGCGGCGCGCCGGTGCCGACGAAGCTGACCGTGTGGTCGATCTCGGGGCGGCCTGCGAGCGTTTTTTCCAGGCGCTCGGCCTGGCGCAGCGTCGCGTCGAACGACGCGCCTTCGGGCAGCCGCACGTCGATCAGCAATTCCGGCCGGTCCGAACTCGGGAAGAACTGCTGCGGCACGAGCGAGAAGCCGGCCATCGCGAGCACGAACAGCAGCACCGTGATCGCGAGCACGACGAAGCGCCGCTCGATGCACCAGCCGATCCAGCCGCGCAGACGCGTATAGAAGCGCGTGTCGTAGATGTCGTGTTCGTGATCGTCGGGCTCGTGCGCATGGCGCTTGCGCTCGGGCAGCATGTGATAGCCGAGCAGCGGAATCAGCACGACCGCGGCGAGCCACGACGCGATCAGCGCGATCGCCGAGACCTCGAAGATCGAGCGCGTGTATTCGCCCGTGCTCGATTTCGCGAGCGCGATCGGCAGGAAGCCGGAGACGGTCACGAGCGTGCCGGTCAGCATCGGAAACGCGGTGCTCGTGTAGGCGAAGGCCGCGGCGCGCGCGCGGTTCCAGCCTTGTTCGAGCTTGACCGACATCATCTCGACCGCGATGATCGCATCGTCGACGAGCAGCCCGAGCGCGAGCACGAGCGTGCCGAGCGACACCTTGTGCAGGCCGATGTCGAACAGGTACATGCACAGCGCGGTGACGGCGAGCACGATCGGAATCGAGATCACGACGACCATGCCGGTGCGCACGCCGAGCGACACGAGGCTCACGATCAGCACGATCGCGACCGCCTCGGCGACGGCTTCGAGGAAGTCGTCGACCGAGCGCGCGACCGCGTGCGGCATGCTCGACACTTCGACGAGCCTGAGGCCCGCGGGCAGCGCCGCGCGCAATTGCGTCATCTGCCGGTCGAGCGCCTGGCCGAGACGGATCACGTCGCCGCCCGGCTGCATCGTCACGCCGATGCCGAGCACCGGTTTGCCGCCGAAGCGCATCTGCGTGACGATGGGATCGTCGTAGCCGCGCTTGATCGTGGCGATATCGCCGAGACGGAACGTGCGGTTGTTGATGCGGATCAGCGTGTCGGCGAGTGCGTTGACGTCGTTGAACTGGCCGCTCGGGCGCACGAATACGCGGTCGTCGGTGGTGGTCAGGGTGCCCGCAGGCGCGATCGTGTTCTGCGCGTTGATCGCCTGACCGAGTTGCTGCGGCGAAATGCCGAGGCGCGTGAGTTGCGTGTTGGCGATCTCGATGTAGATGTGCTGATCGGGGTCGCCGAAATAATCGACCTTGCCGACGCCCGGCACGCGCAGCAGCACCGTGCGCAACTGGTCCGCGTAATCGTGCAGTTGCGCGGGGGAAAAGCCGTCGCCTTCGAGCGTGTAGATGTTCGTGTAGACGTCGCCGAACTCGTCGTTGAAGAACGGTCCCTGAATGCCGGGCGGCAAGGTCGACGCGATATCGCCGACTTTCTTGCGCACCTGGTACCATGTTTCGGGTACCTGACTAACCGGCGCCGAGTCTTTCATCGAGAAGAAGATCAGCGATTCGCCGGGGCGCGAATAGCTGCGCACGAAGTCGATGTAGGGCGTTTCCTGCAGCTTGCGGCCGATGCGATCGGTCAACTGCTCCTGCACCTGGCGCGCGGTGGCGCCGGGCCAGAAGGTGCGGATCACCATCACGCGGAACGTGAAGGGCGGGTCTTCGGATTGCGCGAGGCGCGTGTACGCGAGCACGCCGAATGCGGTGGCGAGCGCGATCAGGAACACGACCAGCGCCTGGTGGCGCAGCGCCCATGCGGACAAGTTGAAGCGTCCCTCTTCATGCGGCGTGCTCATGAAGCGAAGTCCTCGGGATGTAGCGGCGCGATCGTGCGGACCTTCTCGCCCGCGCTCACGGTGTGCACGCCTTGCAGCACGACGCTTTCGCCGTCCTTCAACCCTTCGCTGACGACGATCGTGCGCTCGTTGTAGCGCACGATCGTCACGCGGCGCAGTTCGAGCGTGTTGTCCGCGGCGCGCACGACCCAGACGGCCGGCTGCTGGCTGTCGTGAAACAGCGCGGTGACGGGCAGCGAGAAGAGGCCGTGCTGCGCGGCTGCCGTGGCGAGCGGCAGGGCGGGCGTAACGTCGGCGGTCATGCCGAGCCGCACGTCCGGGCCGGCATCGGCAAGCGTGAGCCTTGCGCGCCAGGTGCGGCTTTGGGGATCGGCAGCGGGCGAGAGTTCGCGCACGCGCGCACTGAACTGGCGGCCCGGCAACGCGGCCAGCGTAACGCTCGCGCTTTGCCCGACCGCGAACGCGGCGAGCGCGCTTTCCGGCACGTCGCATAGCACGTCGGTGTCGCCGCTCCACGCGAGGTTGTAGACGGCCTGGCCCGCCGATACGTTCTGGCCGGTGTCGGCCTGTTCCGCCGTGATGACGCCCGCATGACCGGCGACGAGCGTGGTGTACTGCAACTGGTTCTTCGCGAGCGCCAACTGCTGCTGCGCCTGATCGCGTTGCGCCTGCGCGGACGAATAGGCGTTGCTGGTCTGCTCCAGCTGCGCCGGGGCGATCAGGTTCTCTTTCGCTTGCGCCTTGTCGCGCTCGAATTGCTGTTGCGCATAGACGAGATTGTGTTGCGCGGCGTCGAGTTGCGCCTGCGCGCTGGCGGTGCTTTTCTGCGCATCGGCGGGATCGAGCAGGGCGACGACCTCGCCGTTTTTCACGACATCGCCGAGCCGCACGCGCCGCTCGATGATCTTGCCGCCGACCCGAAACGACAGCGGCGTCGAATAGCGCGCCTGCACTTCGCCGGGCAGCGACGCCGCCTGCAGCGCCTCGCTGTCCGCATGCACGGCGAGCGCGACCACCGGACGCGGCGCGGGTGCCGCGGCTTCTTTCTTCGAGCAGGCCGCGAGGAGCGCCGCGCCTGCCAGCACGACGGCGCACGTGCGGAGCAGGAGGCCATGACGCATGGGCGGGGGAGACTGCTGGCGCATCGCAGACGATGCGGGAGAACCGGGACGCTTCACAATTACCCCAACTGGAGACAGCGAACGAACACGGCAAGCCGCGGCGGCCCGCCAGCGAGGACCCGTGCGCCGATCATACAAATGGCATACGGAACCGACTCTGAATGATGCCTTGCATTCTAATACACAGCTGTATTTGAATGTCGAGGTGAATCGGAATTCTTTTCGGTGCTAGACTTGCGCCCATGAAACGGCAACGACTGACAAGAGAGCAAAGCAAGGACCAGACGCGGGAGCGTCTGCTCGATGCTGCGCAGACGACTTTTATGAAGAAAGGTTTCGTCGCGGCGAGCGTCGAAGACATTGCGGCGGCTGCGGGCTATACGCGCGGCGCGTTCTATTCGAACTTCCGCAGCAAGACCGACCTCTTTCTCGAATTACTGCGGCGCGATCACGAAACGATGCAGGCGGGGCTGCACGCGATCTTCGAGAGCGCGGCGTCGCGCGAGGAGATGGAAGCGCGCGTGCTGCATTACTACAGCACGCTGCATCGCGAGAACAAATGCTTCCTGCTGTGGGTCGAGGCGAAGCTGCTCGCGGTGCGCGACGGCCGTTTCCGGCCGCGTTTCAACGCGTTCATGCACGAGAAGCTCGAACAGCTAGCCGCGTATATCCGCGAGTTTTCGGTGCGGGTCGGCACGCCGCTGCTGATGCCGCCCGAGCAACTGGCTATCGGCCTGATGGGCCTGTGCGACGGTATGCACTTCTTCTATTCGGTCGATCCGCAGAATGTGCCGACGGAGAAGGTCGAAACGGTGCTGGCGGGATTTTTCGCGCGTGTGGTGTTCGGGCGCGAGGCGTGAGTTTCGGCTTGGGGTAATGCAGGGGGACTGCGCAGCCGGGCTCCCTCGAAGGTGGGTAGCCTTGTGGCACGGCGCGCGATCGTCAGATGGTCGCGCGCAGTTGAAATTGCGCCGAAGCGAAGCGGAGGGAAATGCGGTGAAGCCGTATTGAATTCGCGCAAGAATTACAAAAACGCGCGCAATCTACGAGCAGACCAGGCGAACTGAACGAGCGAACGCGCGACCCAGTCTGGATCGCGCGTCGGATACGACAAAACGGAAACGGCGAAAATCAGTCGACCGGCAATTGCGCGCAAAGGTCGGCGGCCGGTGCCGCGCAAGCGAACGCATATTGGCCGCTTGTATTGATGATCTTTTCCCCCGCGTGCAGGGCGACCTTGATGTCCGGGCAACGCTCGTAACCGATGTAGGCCGAGCTGGCCGCAGCGGACCAGCAGACAAGCGTAAACGCGATTTTTTCCAGAAGATGAAAGCGATGTGGCATGGCGGTAATTTCCTTTTGGCCGCCATTTTACCAGTTAACTAGGGTTTATACCTAGCTAAAACCCATAATAGACTCAAAAATAGTGGTGCGGCAGTCAAGCCGCATCGAACCTGACGGGAATGTCATGTCCAGGTCAGGGTTGGGACATGATCCGATCGATACAATCGGTTCATCGGGCAAACCCGCGCGCGCTCCTGGCGCACGGGTCGACAGGCGGCAAGCTCGCGCCGGCCCGGCTTTACCGAGGCAGGAGTCGTCCCATGAATCAACTGCAGTCGATGCGCGTGTTCGTCAAGGTGGCAGATCTCGGCAGTTTCGTCGGCGCGGCAGGCGCACTCGATCTGTCGACCGCAGTGGTCACGCGGCACGTGGCGGATCTCGAAGCGCGGCTCGGTACGCGCCTGCTTAACCGCACCACGCGTCGTCTGTCGCTGACCGAGTCCGGCGCGACCTATCTGGAGCGCGTGCGCCATATTCTCGCGGACCTCGAAGGCGTCGAGCAGATGGTGGTGGCGCGCAATCACGAGCCCGTCGGCACGCTGCGCATCGTCGCGCCGGTCGTGTTTGGGCTGCATAGTCTCGCGCCGGTCGTGCAGTCGTACGCGGCGCGCTATCCGGACGTCCTGCCCGATGTCACGCTCGCCGACCGCAACGTCGATCTGGTCGAAGAGGGCTTCGACGTCGGCATTCTGGTCGCGCGACACATGCGCAGCGCGAGCATCGTCACGCGGCGTTTGACGACCGGCTACATGACGGTCTGCGCAACGCCGGCTTATCTCGCGCAGCATGACACGCCAACGCGCCCCGAGCATCTGCTGCAGCATTCGTGTCTGAGCCGGCCGGCCGAGCAGGGCGGCGGCGAGGAGCGCGTGTTCAAGGGGCCGGACGGCGAAGTGCGGGTGCGGCCCGTCAACGCGATCGCCGCGAACAATACCGAAATGCTGCGGCAGTTCGCCTTGCTGGGCATGGGCGTGGCGATCCTGCCGAGCTATCTGATCGGGCGCGATCTGGCGGCGGGGCGCCTCGTGCGTCTGCTCGACGATTACAGTCTGCCGCCGATCGAAATCACGATTGCCTACCCGAGCCGTCTGCATCTGCCGGCGAAGGTGCGCACCTTCATCGACCACCTGGTCGATCATTTCCAGCCCGGTAGCGGCCTCACGCGCGATTCGCGCGGTGCGGCGTTCGCGCCGTCCATCGCGGAGCCGGTGTTCGGCATGACGGAGGCCGACGATTTCGACACGCCCGAACTGCCGGACGCATTGCACGAAGCAGACGAACCGGCGCGCCGCGTACCGCGTGCATCGCGTGCGCGGGTGGCGGCGCCGCAGTTCTGATTGCCGCCTGATTGATCGTGGCGTTCTGCTTATGGCGGCCAGGAAGACCTGGCCGCATGCACGGCCAGCGCGGCCGCCGCGCCTAAGCCCCTAGCCCCGGACCATAGTTGCCGCTGATCAGTCGCGTGACCGACGCAATATCCACGTAGTCCTGCTCCGGCATGCCGTCGAGCATCGCCAGCACTTCGTTGCTCGCGCCGGCTTCGCGCGCGGCGTCGACGAGCGCGTCCTTATTGGTCGGAAAGCGGACTTCGCTGAGAAGATCTGCGATCTGCAAATCGATCGATTCGCCGGGGATGTCCGAGGCAGTCATGCGCATGCTCCTGTGCTTGCTGTTGTTATGGCCGCGGCGTCTTCTGCGGAGAGCCCGATGGCGTTGCCAGGGGGCCGCGAGCGCATCCGGGCACCATGCGCCCCAGCTTTCATCGTAAAACTATTCAGCCGCTCGCGCCGGATACGTCGTCGAGTCCGGACTCAGGTTTGCAGATGCTCGTTCTGCCCGGTGAGGCTGCGCTCCAGGTGGCGCGATTTCGGCAGCGCGATATGTTCCCATTGCTGCGGACGGTCGTCGGTGCTCGATACGCCGGGGGCAGGCGGCGCGACCGGCGCGGCGTTCGCGCGTTGCGCGAGCGTGGTGGAATCCGCGCTGTCCGGGGCGGTGCGAACCGGGGCGGCAAAGCACGAGGCGGACAGCGTCACCATGGTCAACAGTGTCGAGGTTTTCATCGCCCGACCTCCTAAGCTCATGCGGCGCTGACAGTTGAGCAAACCCCGTGCCGTTCCCGCGTCGAAAGGAAGGCGCAAGCTACAGGCGGCGTGGCGATGCACGGCCGATGCTCATTTACCATCTTAGATGGCAAATCCTGCCATGCGCGCACATTCGTGACAAAACCGCATTGTAGATTTCAGATGATGGCACGAATGCGGCAGCACCGCCTAGCGCGACGGATTCATGCGGAAGTACGCGTCGAGCAGCGATGTCTTGTAGACCACACCCGCGAGCGTCGGATGCGCGGTACTCTCGACCACCGGCAGCCGCTCGCCCTGGAACGCCATGAAGTGCTGCAGCGCGACGCCGAGCGACATGTCCGGCGTGAGCACGTCGAAATGCGGCTGCAGATAATCGGCGGCGGTCTTCGCCGACGTATCGCGTTTATCGAGCAGATCGGACGTGATGTCCTTCAGCGCGACCACGCCGAGAAACGCGCCCGACTCATTGGCGACGTACAGATACTTGACCGGATATTCGAGAAACACGCGGGTCATGTCGTGCACGGTCGCGTTCGGCGGCACGACCGTCTGCGCGGGACGGATCAGCTCGCGCATCTGCGTCGCGCGCAGGCGCGTGCGCTCCTGTTCCTCGCGATTGCGGCGCAGCGTGATCTCGTACATCGAGGTCTTGCCGATCGCGCGCGAGATGAAATACGCGACCACGCACGACACCATCAGCGGCAGCACGACCTGGTAGCTCAAGGTCATCTCGAAGATCATCAGGATCGCCATCAAGGGCGCCTGGGTCGCGCCGGCGAGGAAGGCACCCATGCCGACCATCGCATACGCATAGGCGGCCGAGGTCGCGTGCGGCCACAATTCGTGCATGCCCTGGCCGAACAGCGAGCCGACTGCCGCGCCGACGAACAGCGTCGGCGTGAAGACCCCGCCGACCGCGCCGGAGCCCGCGGTCGCCGCGGTCGCCGCGAGCTTGCAGACCAGCACGACGACGAGCGCGCTCCAGGTCCACGGCGAGTGCAGGATCGAGTTCACGACGCTGTAGCCGTTGCCCCATACCTCGGGCTCCCAGGTCGAAATGATGCCGACGATCAGGCCGCCGAGCGCAAGCCGCAGCGGTAGCGGCACCGGCAGCTTGCGAAAGCTCGCCTTCGACGCGTCGAGCAGCCGCAGGAATTGCGGCGCGGCCGCTCCGCACAGCGCACCGAGCGCGACGAAGAGCAGCACTTCCACGCCGGTCACGGTCGGAAACACCGGCATTTCGTACGGCGGCTTGTAGCCGGCGAATTCGCGCATCGTGATGTTCGCGACGACGGCCGCGACCACGACCGGCCCGAAGCTCTCCATCGCGATCGAGCCGAGCACGATCTCGGTGACGAAAAACGCGCCCGCGATCGGCGCGCTGTACGCGGACGTGATACCGGCCGCCGCGCCACAGGCCACCAGAAGGCGCAGCCGCGGCGGATCGAAGTGGACCCAGCGGCCGATCAGCGAGGCGCCGAGCGCGGCCAGTTGCACCATCGGACCTTCGCGGCCGATCGAGCCGCCGCTCGAAATCGTGAACAGCGACGACACGCTGCGCCACAGGCTCAGCCGGACCGGCACGACGCCGTCGCCGATCGCGACCGCTTCCATGTAGTCGGTGTGCGCGCATTTGTCGGCATGACGCTGCGCGACCAGCAGAAGCAGGCCGGCGATCAGGCCGCCCGCGGCCGGCAGCCCGATGCGCATGGTCCACGGCAGGCTGCGCGCCATGTCGACGAAACTGCCGACGCGCCCGGCCATCGCGAATTGCAGCAGCTCGATGCCCTTGCGAAACACGATGGTGGCAAACGCGCCGGCGATGCCGACCACGACCGACCAGACCAGCATCGTGTGGGCATCGGAGAGACGGAACAGGCGTTGGGCGCGGGTGCGCAGCTTCAGCAGGAATGAAAGCACGTCGACGGTACGGGGCGTGAGACAGGGTTGAGGAAGGCGCACCACAACAGCAGCGCGCCCGCCTTCGATGGCGGGCGCGCTGTCGCGGATGGGCGGGTATCGGCGGCGTGGATCAAGGCGCCGCCTTGTCGAGTTCCGGGTAGTGCCGGAAGACGCAGGCTTCGTTGTGCTCGATGCGCCTGTCCGAGTTCAGATACGCGGCGATGTTCGGCCGCGCCATCACCATGTCGTGCAGCGCGGCGAGCCGCGGATAGTGCTCGCCGAAGCGCTTCAGCGCGCGCGGAAACGCGTACAGCAGACCGTCGATCAGCTGGAACATCGACAGATCGACGTAGCTGAACGTATCGCCGACCATGAAGCGCTCGCCGGCCGGGTTCTGCTTCAGCACGCGCTCGAAGTACGCCATGAACTTCGGCAGGCGGTGGTCGATGAGGTCGTGCGCGCGCGCTTTCGCGGCGTCTTTCTGGTCTTCGTAGTAGAGCGAGCTCGAGAGCGGGTGATGCGTGTCGTGCGCTTCGGTCACGACGTCGGCGATCGTCAGTTGCAGGCCGTTCGCGACATAGCGCAGGCTTTCGGCCGCCGGCGCGAGATTCAGGCGCGGGCCGAGATAGAGCAGGATATTGGTGGTCTGCGAGATGACGAGATCGCCGTCTTTCAGGAACGGCGGCGCGAACGGCGGATACGGCTCGTCGGGGCTCGCCAGCAGCGCCATCATCGCCTCGGTGCCGAGGCCCTGCGAAGGCTTGCCGCGCGCGACTTCGACGTAGGCCACGCCGGCTTCCTCGAGGGCGAGCCGCACGAATTCGCCGCGGCCCTGCAGGCCGTCCCAGTAATAGAGTTCCAGGCTCATCGATCGATCCTCATTCCGGTTGCCCGCACGCGCTGCCGGAACAGCGCGCGCGGGCGGGTTGCATGAGCAAAGTTCGCAGCAACGAGTATGCCGCGCGAACGCGCCGAATGGGGCGCCAGAATGCGCAAAACCCCGCGCGCGGCGGGGTTGGCGTCAAGGCGGGAGCGGCCTAGCGGAACAGGTACTGGACGGTCCATGTGATTCCCAGTCCGCCCGCGATCAGCCACACGTACAGGATCAGGCCGGTGCTCAGCGCTCGCGGGCCGGCTTCGCGAATCTGCGAGAGGCGGGTTTCGATGCCGAGCGCGGTCATGGCCATCGTCAGCGCGAAGGTGTCGAGCAGGTTCAGCGTCGACGTCGCGTTCTCCGGCAGCACGTGTAGCGAATTGAGCACGACGCAGGCGAGGAAGCCGAGCGCGAACCAGGGGATGGCGAGCTTGCGCGACGTGCTATTGGTATTGCCGTTGAGGTTGCCGCTCGCGGTGCCGTCCTGCGTGCCGCGCGCCGCGCGGTTCACCCACAAACCGACCACGAGCAGCACCGGCACCAGCAGCATCACGCGGGTCATTTTCACGATCGTCGCGATGTGGGTCGCTTCGGGGCTCACGTTGCTGGCCGCGCCGACCACCTGCGCGACCTCGTGGATCGTGCCGCCGAAGAAGAGGCCCGCGCCGACCGTATCGAGATGCAGCCAGCCGGCCTTGAACAGGATCGGGTAGAGAAACATCGACAGCGTGCCGAACAGCACGACGCTGCCTACCGCCATCGCGCTCTTGTGCGGCTTCGATTGCAGCGTCGATTCGAAGGCGAGCACGGCGGCCGCGCCGCAGATCGCGCTGCCGGCGGCGGTCAGCAGCGCCGTGTCGCGGTCGAGCTTCATGATCTTCATGCCGGCCCACGTGCCGATCGCGAGCGTGCTGACGACGATCAGCACCGACTGCGCGAGCCCCGGCAGGCCGACCTGGGCGATTTCCTGCAGGCTCACGCGCAGGCCGAAGAACGCGACCGCGATGCGCAGCAGCTTGCGCGCCGAGAAGTTGACGCCGGCCGCCCAGCTGGCCGGCATGCCGTCGCGCAGCGCGTTGCCGTAGAGCGCGCCCGCGACGATGCCGACGATCAGCGGGCTCAGGCCCAGCCCGGCAATCGCCGGGATCGCCGCGATGCGCGTGACGGCGGCCGCGAACAGCGCGACGAACAGCACGCCGTTGAGCTGGCCGCGGGTCGAATGCGCGGCGGTGACGGCGGTGAGCGGTACGGTTGGGGTGGACATGGTGAGCGCCTCGGTATCCGGCTTGGCTGGCTGATTGCAACGGGGCTAATCCTAAATTAGATATATCGATATAAAAAATCATGATTTAGAATGTGAAGTATCGGTACAGCAGATACTTAGTCAGGATGACCCCGGATCAGCTTATAACTTTCGCCGCCGTCGCCGAGCATCGCAACATCAGCCGGGCGGCGGTGGCGCTGCATCTGTCGCAGCCGGCGGTGTCGGGCCAGCTGCGGCAGTTGCAGGACGAATTCGGCGAGCCGCTGTATCAGCGTGACGGCCGCGGCGTGCGCCTGACGCCGGCCGGCGAGCAACTGGCGAGCTATGCGGCACGGCTGCGCGACACCTGGCGCCAGGCGCATGCGTATCGCGACGCGCTGCGCGGGCTCGAACAGGGCACGCTGCGGATCGGCGCGAGCACGACGCCGGCCAGTTATCTGCTGCCGTATCTGATCGCCGAGTTTCATCAGCGCTACCCGGAGGTGACCGTGCATGCCGCCGACGGCAACACGACCGAGATTGTCGGCGCGCTCGGCGCGGTCGATATCGCGATGGTCGAAGGGCCGGTCGGCGACGATCTGCCGCCCGGCACGGCCGTGCATGCATGGCGCGAGGACGAGATCGTCGCGATCATGCCGAACTCGCATCCGCTCGCGCAGCAGGCGAGCGGCGGGCGCATCGGGCTCGCGGCGTTCGGCGCCTGGCCGCTGGTGCTACGCGAGACGGGCTCGGGTGTGCGGCAGACGGTCGAGCGCGAGTTCGCGCGCGCGGGCGTGCCGATGCGCGTGGCGCTCGAAATCGCCGGCGTCGAGGGCGTGAAAGAGGCGGTGCGGGCCGGCATGGGCGTGGGCTTCGTCTCGGCGATGTCGATGCGGCATGAGAATGGCGCGCTGCGTCTGCTGTCGCTGAGTCCCGAGCCGCTGACGCGCCGGCTGTCGATTCTGGTGCCGCATGCGAATGCGCCGTCGCGCGTGGTCGAGCAGTTTCTGGCGCTGTGTCTCGCGGAAGGGGGCGGTTGAGTTGCAGTTGGCAGGATTTGTGTGGCGGCCAGGAGCCCGATTGGCTCGATGCGCACTGTGCGAGCAGTTGCGAATCACGGAATCGTGTCTGGCGCGGTTCGCATGCTCTCGTGCCTGCTCAGCCTGGGGATTTCCTCTATGGTGCGCAGCGGTGGTCCCGCGCACTATTCGAGCATCGCAAGCGCCTCGGCGCTTTTTTTCGAAATGCTTTTGGAACCGGTTCCAAATCACAGTTTCCAAGCGGAATTGAGCGGATTCGACATGTCTGATGCAATGGAGATCGTGATCGTCGCAAGCGCGTTCGGCATGGACGCGGTGCGGGCGGGCGGTCATCTGAAATGGGCGCGCGTGGCGCGGCAGGCGGGTGCGGCGGGTTTCGAAGTGCGCCGCGAACTGTTCGCGAGCGACGCGGACGCGGTTCCCGGGCAACTGCGCGCGCTTGGCGCCGCGCTCGCGGAGCTGGGCCTGTGGTCGGTGTTTTCCACGCCCGCTTCGCTGTACACGTCCGCTGGCCGGTTCGATGCCGAGGCGCTGCGTCTCGCGCTCGACGAAGCCACGGCACTCGGCGCGCGCTTCGTCAAGCTGCAATTGGGCGGCTTTATCCATGATGCCGAGGGCTCGGCCATCGCCGCGCAACTGATGCGGGCGAAGCAGCAGGCGCGGGGCGCGCAGCCGAGGCTCGTCGTCGAAAACGGGCAACTGGCCGAAGGCGGTTCGCCCGCGCAGTTCGTCGGACTGTTCGACGCGCTCGCGCGCGAAGGCCATGCGGGTCGGCTCGGCATGACCTTCGATATCGGCAACTGGGCGTGGCTCGATGTCGCGCCGCTCGACGTGGCCGAGCGGCTCGCGCCATATGTCGAATACATCCATTGCAAAACAGCGGCCGGCGAGGGTGCGCGGCGCTTTCCGGCGGCGCCGGCCGAGGGCGACGCGCAGTTCCGTGCCGTGCTTGACCGCTTGCCGCGCCATGTGCCGCGCGGCATCGAGTTTCCGTTCGACGTGAGCCGGATCGGGACGGACGCCGCGCGTTACGTCGAATGGCTCGCGAGCGTTTAGGCAACAGGCCACGACGCATAACTCCACAGCAACGCAACACCGAGTACCCCGCACCCGCACCACCCAGGAGCCCAGCATGACCCACCCCCATCCCGCCCTCGACGTCATCACCTACGGCGAAGCCATGGCGATGTTCGTCGCCACCGAAACCGGTCCGCTCGCGGGCGTCGGGCAGTTCGCGAAGCGCATCGCCGGGGCCGATCTGAATGTCGCGACCGGCCTCGCGCGACTCGGCTTCAAGGTGGGCTGGATGAGCCGCGTCGGCGACGATTCGTTCGGCCAGTACGTGCGCGACACGCTGACCAAAGAGGGCATCGATCAGCGCTGCGTGAGCACCGACGCGCGCTATCCGACCGCCTTCCAGCTGAAGTCACGCAACGACGACGGCAGCGACCCGGCGGTCGAGTATTTCCGCAAGGGCTCGGCGGCGAGCCATCTGTCGCTCGACGACTACGTCGCCGATTACGTGCTCGGCGCGCGCCACTTGCACCTGACCGGCGTCGCGCCGGCGATCTCGGCGAGTTCGCGCGAACTCGCGTTCCATCTGGCTCGCGAAATGCGTGCGGTGGGCAGGACGATCTCGTTCGATCCGAATCTGCGCCCGACGCTGTGGCCCTCGCGAGAGGCAATGGTCGACGGGCTCAACGCGCTGGCCGCGCTGGCCGACTGGGTGCTGCCCGGCATCGGCGAGGGCGAGATTCTGACCGGCTATACGCAGCCCGAGGACATCGCGAAGTTCTATCTGGAGCGCGGTGCGCGCGGCGTGATCGTCAAGCTCGGCGCGCAGGGCGCGTACTACCGCACCGCGAGCGAGGCCGCCGTGATCGCGGGCCAGCCGGTCGCGAAGGTCGTCGATACGGTCGGCGCGGGCGACGGCTTCGCGGTCGGCGTCATCAGCGCGCTGCTCGAAGGCCGGACGCTGCCGCAGGCGGTCGCGCGCGGCAACCGGATCGGCGCGCTGGCGATTCGGGTGATCGGCGATTCCGAGGGTTTGCCGAGTCGGGCCGAGCTCGACGCGCTCGAACTGGCCGACGGGGCGCGCGTCGCGAATGCGGCGTAAGGCGGAATCGGGCCTGGCCTGAAATGACCTGAAGCCACGTGTCATGCGAAGTGAACGTCACTCGAATCTGAGCGGTATGTGCCCCGTATGTGCCCCGAACGTATCGGTGGAACGCATCGCGAGCGGCGGCAGCAACAGCAGCAATAGCAACGACAGCAGCAACAGCACCAGCGTCCGCGCACCCTCGCGCCAACTCGACCACAACAACAGCACGTACCGCGCGCCACGCTTTTTCATCATCGTTTAGGGAAGCCGTACAAGGAGACACCCATGACCTCATCACTCGCGATTCGCCGCTGGTGGACGATCATGCCGATCGTATTCATCACCTACAGCCTCGCCTATCTCGATCGCGCGAACTTCGGCTTTGCGTCGGCGGCCGGCATCAACGACGATCTCGGCATCGGCAAGGGCCTCGCGTCCCTGATCGGCGCGCTGTTCTTTCTCGGCTACTTCTTCTTCCAGATTCCGGGCGCGATCTACGCCGAGCGCCGCAGCGTCAAGAAGCTCGTGTTCTGGAGCCTCGTGCTGTGGGGCGGCTGCGCGGCGTTGACCGGCATGGTCAGCAACATCCCGTCGCTGATGGTGATCCGCTTCGTGCTCGGCGTCGTCGAAGCCGCCGTGATGCCGGCGATGCTGATCTTCATCAGCAACTGGTTCACGAAGAGCGAGCGCTCGCGCGCCAACACGTTCCTGATTCTCGGCAATCCGGTCACGGTGCTGTGGATGTCGGTCGTGTCGGGCTATCTCGTGCATTCGTTCGGCTGGCGCCAGATGTTCATCGCCGAGGGCGTACCCGCGGTCGTCTGGGCGGTCTGCTGGTGGTTCCTCGTCAAGGACAAGCCCGAGCAGGTGTCGTGGCTCACGCAGGAGGAAAAGGACGCGCTCGCGCAGATGCTGCGTGCCGAGCAGGCCGCGATCAAGCCGGTGCGCAACTACGGCGAGGCGTTTCGCACGCCGGCCGTCGTCAAGCTGTGCGCGCAGTATTTCTGCTGGAGCATCGGCGTGTACGGCTTCGTGCTGTGGCTGCCGTCGATCCTCAAGAACGGCTCGTCGCTCGGCATGGTCGAGACCGGCTGGCTGTCGGCGCTGCCGTATCTGGCCGCGACGATCGCGATGCTTGCGGCTTCGTGGGCATCGGATAAACTCAACCGCCGCAAGGTGTTCGTGTGGCCGTTCCTGCTGGTCGGCGCCATCGCGTTCGCGGCGTCGTACGGGCTCGGCTCGTCGCACTTCTGGGTCTCGTATGCGCTGCTCGTGATCGCGGGCGCCGCGATGTACGCGCCGTACGGCCCGTTCTTCGCGATCGTGCCGGAATTGCTGCCGAGGAACGTCGCGGGCGGCGCGATGGCGCTCATCAACAGCATGGGCGCGCTCGGTTCGTTCGTCGGCTCGTACGTGGTCGGCTATCTGAACGGCGCGACCGGCACGCCCGCTGCCTCGTATGCATTCATGAGCGTGGCGCTCGTCGCCGCGGTGATCCTGACGCTCGCCGTCAAGCCGGCCGCCGTCGAACGACGCGACTCCGCTCGCTCCACCGTCGCAAGGAAAATAAGCTGATGAAGAAGATCGTCGCCTGGAAGGCCTTACCCGAAGACGTGCTCGCGTATCTGCAACAGCATGCGCAGGTCGTGCAGGTCGATCCGTCACGGCATGACGCGTTCGTCGCCGCGCTGCGCGACGCCGACGGCGGCATCGGTGCGAGCGTGCAGATCACGCCGGCGATGCTCGACGGCGCGAGCCGCCTGAAGGCGCTCTCGACGATCTCGGTCGGCTTCGACCAGTTCGACGTCGACGACCTCACGCGCCGCGGCATCGTGCTCGCGCATACGCCGGACGTGCTGACCGAATCGACCGCCGACACCGTGTTCGCGCTGATTCTCGCGTCTGCGCGGCGCGTCGTCGAACTCGCCGAGTGGGTCAAGGCGGGGCAGTGGCGCGCGAGCATCGGTTCCGCGCAGTTCGGGCTCGACGTGCAGGGCAAGACGCTCGGCATCGTGGGGCTCGGGCGGATCGGCGGCGCGGTCGCGCGGCGCGCGGCGCTCGGCTTCAACATGACGGTGCTCTACACGAACCGCAGCGCGAATCGCGAGGCCGAACAGGCCTATGGCGCGCGGCGCGTGGAGTTGGCCGAACTGCTCGCCGAGTCCGACTTCGTCTGTCTGCAGGTGCCGCTCACGCCGCAAACGCGGCATCTGATCGGCGCGAACGAGCTGCGTGCGATGAAGAAGAGCGCGATCCTGATCAACGCGTCGCGCGGCGCGACCGTCGACGAAGCCGCGCTGATCGAGGCGCTGCAAAACGGCACGATCCACGGCGCGGGGCTCGACGTGTTCGACACCGAACCGGTGCCGGCCGATTCGCCGCTGCTGACGTTGCCGAATGTGGTGGCGCTGCCGCACATCGGTTCGGCGACGCACGAGACCCGCCATGCGATGGCGCTCGATGCGGCGCGTAATCTCGTGGCCGCGCTCGACGGCACGTTGACGAAGAACATCGTCAATCGCGCGGTGCTGGCGAAGTAGGGACGGTCGCGCGCGAGATCGATGCCGAAGCGCGCGCCGAGCCCGCCAACCGATATGAACGATGAACCTGTAAGCCGATGAGCACGCCATCCGCCACGCCGCGCCGCGCGACGATCACCGACGTCGCGCGCGAAGCCGGCACCGGCAAGACCAGCATCTCGCGCTATCTGAACGGCGAGATGAACGTGCTGTCGCCCGAGCTGCGCGCGCGCATCGAAGCGGCGATCGAGCGGCTCGACTATCAGCCGAACCAGATGGCGCGCGGGCTCAAGCGCGGACGCAACCGGCTGATCGGTATGCTGGTCGCCGACCTGACCAATCCCTATTCGGTCGAAGTGCTGCAAGGTGTCGAGGCGGCTTGCCACGCGCTCGGCCTGATGCCGCTGATTTGCCACGCGGCCAACGAAGTGGAGATGGAGCGGCGCTACCTGCAACTGCTCACGACCTATCGCGTGGAAGGCGTGATCGTCAATGCCCTCGGCGTGCGCGAGGAAACGCTGCGGCCCGTCGGCGAGGGCGGGATTCCGGCCGTGCTCGTCGATCGGCAGGTGGAAGGACTCGTCGCCGATATGGTCGGGCTCGACAATCGCGCCGCGGCCGAACTCGGCACGCGGCATCTGCTCGAACAGGGTTTCGAGCACATCTGGTTCGTCGTGCAGCCGTTCGAACAGGTCAGCTCGCGGCATCTGCGCGTGGAGGCGTTCGGCGCCGCGCTGCATGCGCAGAACCAGGCGCACGGCCATACGCTGGTGTTGAATCTCGCGGATGCGGCCGAGGTCGAGCGCAGCCTCGCGGAACTGGATCGCGCGATCGAGGCGGTGAGCGGCGGTGACCTCGGCCGCAGCGTCGATAGCGACACCGGCAGCATGAGCGGGACCGGAACCGGCAGCGTGAGCGGCCAGCACATCGCGAATAACGCGCACGCAACCACCCGCATCGCGCTATTCGCGGCCAACGCGCCGGTCGCACTCTGTCTCGCCCTGCATCTGAAGGCGCGGTACGGCGCGCACTGGCAAAGCCGCGTCGCGCTTCTCTCCATCGACGACCCCGACTGGGCCGAGCTCGCCGGCGTCACGACGATTCGTCAGCCGACCTATGAAATCGGCTATCGCGCGGTCGAGTTTCTGCACGAGCGCATCGAGGGCGCGCAAACCGGCGCGCGCGACTGTCTGCTGCCGGGCGAACTGATCGTGCGCGCGTCGACTTCGCGCTGATCTGCGATCATTCGGGCTGCGGCGCGCAGCGGGTGCGCGCCGGTCATCGCAAGGAAATTCATGGTCGTCGCACCACTTACTCTCGCGAGCCTCGTGCTCGCCACGCTCGTTATCGCCGCGTTGCCGTTCCTGATCTACCGGCAGTTGCGCAAGCCGCTTGCGCTGAAACCGCGCGACGCGATCGCCGGCGTCGCTGTGTTCGCCTTGTTCGCGATGGTGATCGAGCGCGCCTTGCACGACTACCTGCTGCGCGGCAACCAGACGACTGCCGCGTTTCTCTCGCATCCGCTGGCTTTTGTCGTGTACGGCGCGCTGGCCGCGGGCATCTGCGAGGAAGTCGGGCGGTTTGTCGGCATGCGCTTTCTCGTCAGGCGCGCGATGGCGAAAGCGGCCGCTGGCACGCCCCGGGTTGCGGCGGGCGAAGGCCGTCCCGATGCCAAAGCCGACCTCAAGATTCGCGCGGGCGCGCAAGCCAGCGCACGCACGGCCGCCTTGCGCGCGGACGATGGCGCCGCGCTCAGCTACGGCCTCGGCCACGGCGGGGCGGAAGCGTGGATGGTCGGCGTGCTCGTGCAATTCCAGTGGATGCTGTTTGCGATCCTCGAAAATCGCGGCCAGCTCAGCGGCTACCTGGGCGACCTGCCGGACGAAGCGGTGATGCGCATCCATCTGATTCTGGCGAGCCTCACGCCGCAGATGGCCGGTGTCTTCGCGATCGAACGCGCGGCCGCGCTGGTGTTTCAGATCGGCCTGTCGGTGCTGATGTGGCGCGGCATGCAGGCGGGCTGGCGCGGCATCCTGCCGCTCGCGATCGTGCTGCATGCGCTGATCGACGTGCCCGCCGCGCTGTTCCAGGCGCGGCTCGTGCCGCTCGCAGTAGTGGACGCCGTGTATGCGGTGCTGGCGGTGATCGTGGTCGGGGTGCTGGTGCGCCGGTATCGGCGGCCGGAAGCGGGTGAGGCAAGGGCGCATTGACGGAGAGGGCGGCGGGGTGGCTGCGAGTGGCGCGATAATCTGTCGAGCCCTCGCTGCGCCACGCGCCGCATCGGACCGATGGGCGCCGGATGGCGGGTAGAAGGGCGGGCAGTGGGCAAACGATAGCCGTGAGCGCCTCGCTATCGACCGTGCCTTTCTCTAAAATGCGCCTACCTTTTTCCAGTATCCCGATTTTGCGGCGGCCTTCATGGAAGCTTACCAATACGACTGCGCGAATCCCGAGTTCGAGGAGCTGGCGCGCGTCATCAGCGATCTCTTTCCCGAGCAGACGCAGTTCATCCAGCGCGCATCCGACGACGGCACGCCCACGCTGGCGATCCACTGGGTGGCGATGCGCTTCGGCTCGACCGCGCGCCGTATCGAGATGACGGTGGTGATCGCGCCGGCCGCGCTCGCGCGTTATCGCGCGTTGCCGGCCCGGTTGCGCGGACGCAGCTTCGCGGTGTTGCGGGCGTATGTCGAGGCGAGCCTCGGCTCGCTCGAAGAGATGTATGCGAACGGCGAAGCCGTGCCGAGCGACGTCACGGTGGATCTCGGCGACGAATTCGCCTGACGCGCGTCGCTCGCTGCGGTGCTAAAACGGTTCGGGGTCGATCCGGGGGGCAGCCGGAACGGCGCAACTGGGATGCGCTCGATTCGCGATTCGACTTGCGGTTCAATTCGCGGCTCAGTTTGTGACTCGATTCGCGGCTCAATCCGCGAGCCGATACACCTTCGCGAAGCGCGCGGCCTGCACGACGCCGTAGTCGCCGGGCGCATATTGCATGACCCAGTCGCCGGCGGCGCCGTGCAGCACGTCGCCGCCAGCGGCGGAGCGGGCCAGCGAGAAAGCTTCGTTCATCTGCCGGGCCAGCACGACGGCCGGGCGATTGCGATAGGCGCCGGGCTCGCCGTGCGCGAGGGCCGGGTCGGCGGGCACGTATTTGGCGTCGAAGCGTTCGCGCGACACGACCCAGCGGTCGCCGGTCGAGCCGGTGATCAACGCGTCGCCGCGCGCGTAGCGATTCGGGCCTTCGAGGCTCATTAACTGGCCTTCGACTGCGGCGAATTCGACGCCGACCGTTTCGTCCTTGACGACGCGTTGGGCGTGCGGATCGTCACGCAGATCGAGATTCCTGAGTTCGGTCATGAAGCGGATGGATAGTTGAGATTAGAGCGCGGAACGGCCGTGGTGCGTTGCCGTTTTGCGTCGAAAACTGAAGCCCACGGTTGTAGCGGATACCGCCGCACGCCGAGCACCCGAATCATGCCAGATGCGTTTGCGGGCCGGGCTGTTTTGAGATGAGACGCGCCTTGTTTCCGGCGGTGAAAAGAGAGCGGGCGAGAGCAGCCGACGTACAAGCAGGCGCACACAAGGACGAAGGTATGCACGGGCTTACCGCCTGCGCGCGCAGGCGGACGTCCCGCGCAAAAACGCCGATCGGCGCGAAGTGATGAGGCCAACGTTACAAGGCCAAAGCCACGACGCCGACATGACGCCGCAAAGCGGACCGACCGGAGATCGAAGACCGGAGACCGTGGCCCGCTTGCGCGGCGAACCTCGCCGCGCAAGCGTCGATGCCTTACTGCTTCGCCGCCGCGTCGCTTGCCGGTTCCGCCGCCGCCTTGCCGGCCTTGCCCTTGCCGTGATGGCCGCCGCGATGGTGAGCGCCGCCTTCCGGGCCGCCGCGATGGAACGTCGCGTCGGCGAGCTTCTTCTGCTCCGGCGACATGCTGCTATAGAGCGGGTCGAACGCGTCGACGAGCTTCTTCATGCCGTCCGCATGCGCCTGGGCGATCTGCGCGTACTGCTTCATGTCGTCGAGCGCGCTCACGTTCGCCGCGGCCTTGCGCTGCTGGAACAGCTGGCCCATCGTCTCGCCGTTGTCGCGCATCACGTCGGCGAATGCCTTCCATTGCGTTTCCTGTGCCGATGTGATCTTCAGTTGCGAGTGCAGATAGGCGATGCGGTCTTCGACGTTGCGTGCGTAGCCGGCCTTGGCCGCCGGGGCCGAGGCGGCGCTCTGCGGGGTCGCCGCGGGCGCGGAAGCCTGGGCGAACGCGCCGCCCATCGAAACGGCCGTAGCCAGCATAACCAGTGCTTTTTTCATCGAAACTCCTGATGTCGGTTCGTATTGGGACAAGGCACGCGGCGGCGAACCGTCGCGCACCCATGGCGAATAGCGGCGCACGGCGACCGGCTGCCGCATCCGCCCGTCACCGCTATTAGTAACACGATATGCCTACAATACGTTTCCAGTGCGACAAACGCTTACAACCGAAACGAAAGGGAAATGGGCTGCGGGGCTGTCCACAGCCGATTTCGCACACCGTTGTCCAGCCTCTTGCCGGGACGCGCGATAATCCGCCATACCGCCGACCCACTTTCCTTTCCTTCGATGAGACCACCGCGCCTCGACCAGCTCGACGACCTCGACCGCAGCCTCGTTGCCCTGCTGCAAGCCAACGCCCGCGAAAGCGTCGCCAGTCTCGCGCGCCAGCTCGGCATCGCGCGCACGACCGTGATCGCGCGCATCGCGCGGCTCGAACGCAGCAACGTGATCGCCGGCTATAGCGTGCGGCTCGGTCAGGACGTGCTCGATTCGAGCATCGTCGCGTATGTCGGCATCATCATCGCGCCGAAGTACGGGCCGGCCGTGCAGAAGCGCCTCGCGAAAATGCCCGAGGTGCAGTTGCTGTGCGCCGTGAGCGGCGAGTTCGATTACGTCGCGTGGCTGCGCGCCGATTCGCCCGAGCGGCTCAACGATCTGCTCGATCAGATCGGCGGTCTCGAAGGCGTCGAACGCACGACGACGTCGATCATTCTCGCGCGCAAGATCGACCGAGGCACGGTATGAGTCGGCTCAATCGACCATTCACGTTAACAACTTTTTAATGATTTTTCGACAGATCGTCTGACGGCTTCGTCATAACGTCGAACTTTATGGTCATAGCGCAGCATTTTGCGCATATGAACTGTTCTCGCTTCTTCCTACACTGTCCTTGAAGGGTTCGGCCCGCGGGCGCCGCGTGCCATGCGCGGCGCGCCTGCCTGGCTCGGAGACGGCACACGGATAACAAGGAGAAGCACATGAAAGTAGCGATTGTTGGCGCGGGTCTGATCGGTCACACGATTGCCCAGCTGTTGCGGGAGACCGGCGACTACGACGTCGTCGCATTCGACCGCGATCAGCACGCGCTCGATAAGCTCGCCGTCCAGGGCATCCCGACGCGCCGCGTCGATTCCGCCGATGCCGCCACGCTGCGCGCCGCGATCCAGGGCTTCGACGTGCTCGTCAACGCGCTGCCGTACTACCTCGCGGTCAACGTCGCGTCGGCGGCAAAGGGCGCGGGCGTGCACTATTTCGACCTGACCGAGGACGTGCGCGCGACCCACGCGATCCGTGCGCTCGCCGAAGACGCCGGACATGCGTTCATGCCGCAATGCGGTCTCGCGCCGGGTTTCATCGGTATTGCCGCGCACGAACTCGCGAACCGCTTCACGGAAATCCGCGACGTGAAAATGCGCGTCGGCGCACTGCCGGAATTCCCGACCAACGCGCTGAAGTACAACCTGACGTGGAGCGTCGACGGTCTCATCAACGAGTATTGCCAGCCCTGCGAAGCGATTCGCGACAGCCGCACGCTGTGGGTGCAGCCGCTCGAAGGTCTCGAACATTTTTCGCTCGACGGCATCGAGTACGAAGCGTTCAACACGTCGGGCGGTCTCGGCACGCTGTGCGAGACGCTGGCGGGCCGCGTCGAATCGCTCGATTACAAGTCGGTGCGCTATCCGGGCCATCGCAACCTGATGCAGTTCCTGCTCGAAGACCTGCGTCTGTCGAGCGACCGCGACACGCTGAAGACGATCATGCGGCGCGCGGTGCCGGCGACCGAGCAGGACGTCGTGCTCGTGTTCATCACGGTGAGCGGCATGCGCGACGGTCAGCTCGTGCAGGAGGTGTTCACCCGCAAGGTCTTCGCGAAGACCGTCGGCGGCGTGCCGATGAGCGCGATCCAGATCACGACGGCCGGCGCGATGTGCGCGGTGCTCGATCTGTTCCGCGAGCGCAGGCTGCCGCACCAGGGCTTCGTGCGCCAGGAGCAGGTGTCGCTCGGCGAATTCCTGGCGAATCGTTTTGGGAAGCTCTACGAGGGGCAGCCGTTCGAGGCGAGGGTGCGGGCGGCGGCCGCGGTTTGAGGGCGTGCCGGTTCGAGGGTTGAAGGTTTTGATATGTCGGGACGAGGGGCGTTGCGGTCGAGCCCACGGGCTGCGACGCGCTCATGGAGCCTGAGCGCATCCGCGCAAACTTTATCGCACGTGCGGTTCGTCATCTGCCTGGTTCATCACCCGTCAGGCAACGAGCCGCGCCAGCAGCGCATCGTAATCCGCCTGCGTCGGCGCGGTGTTGTCGAACATCAGCAGATCGTCGCAAGCCGCGCCGCTCGGCACGAAGCGCCGTTGCCGGTATTCGTCCCAGTGCGCGAGCTTGTATGCGTCGTTCGGATTCGCGCGTGCGACGATCCGCTGCCGCGCCGTGTCTTCCGACGTGTGAACCCAGACGACACGCAACTCGACGTCTTGCGCGACGCCGAGCCATGCGTGATCGAACAGTTTGCGCTCGCGTACTTCGCGCGACAGCGGTCCGATCACCAGTGCGCTGATGCCAAGTTCGAGATTGTCGCGCGCGGTGTCGATGAGCCCGCGATACTCGGGGTCGCGCAGATGCTGCAGAAAAAGCGGGCTGTCGCGGTCGTTCGGATCGCCGGTCAGCATTGCCATCGCAGCCGCGCTGTAGCCGCCGAACAGCGTGTCCTTGTCGAGCAGGCAGAAGGGTTGGCCGCTCGCCTTCATCAACGGCGCGAGCAGCTTTTTCGCGAGCGTCGTCTTGCCCGTGCCCGCATGACCGCAAAAGAAAACCAGCGACGTCACGAAGGCGAATCTCCCGATGCAGCGGCGTCCTCACCGGGGGGCTGCGGATCGCGCGCGAACTTGCCGTTGGTCTCGAGCCACATGACGTTGATGATGCCGAAACCGAGGGCCACGCCCACGCCGAGAATCCAGGTGAAATACCACATCGCAGTCTCCTTGAACACGCGTCCGGCGACGCGTGCATGAAGCCGGCATGAAGCGGCATAAAGGCCGGCAAACGAGGGCGGCGGGGCGCGGCGCGTAATCGCAGGGCTTGTTGTTGCGGCCTCGCCCGCGTCCGACTCCGTCCGGTTTCCCGCAGCGGATGCGCCGAAGTACGGTACGGCGCGCACCGCAACGTCCGCACGCGGCCACCTTCAGGTCGATCATGAAGAAGAACGCCGCGCCACGCAAGAGGCGCGGCCCCTGGCCGTTCGGCCAGGCTGGCGGAATGGTCGTGCGTTGCTATCATGCAGGGCAGTCATGCGAGCGTTCGCGCGCTTTCGCGATGCGCTCGCGTGCGCGGATGGCGAGCGCGTCCCCAATCTGAATTAATGCCGGCCGCGACGACCGCCTTGCGAAGCGCTGATGCGCGAGGCAAGGCGAAGCGCGAGGCGGACTTCGTTTTCAAGGTAATCCGAACATGCTGATCAATTGCGCCGCCTATCAGGACGGCCGGAAACTCGCCGACATCGAGATCGAGAACATCAGCGACTACGTCGCGCGTCCCGAGTGCTTCGTCTGGGTCGCGCTGAAAGACCCGGACGCCGGCGAACTCGCGATGATGAAAGACGAGTTCAATCTGCACGAACTCGCGATCGAGGACGCCCAGAACGGCCATCAGCGTCCGAAGATCGAGGAGTACGGCGATTCGCTGTTCGCCGTGATGCACACGGTCGAGACCGACGACGACGGCGAACTGATGATCGGCGAAGTCGACGTGTTCGTCGGCAGCAACTACGTGCTGTCGGTGCGCCGCGGCACGCGCACCGGCTTCCAGAACGTGCGCGCGCGCTGCGAGCGCGAGCCGCATCTGCTCAAGGAAGGCTCGGCGTTCGTGCTGTATGCGCTCGTCGATGACGTGGTCGATCGTTATTTTCCGGTCATCGAGGCGATGAGCACCGAGCTCGAAGCGCTCGAAGACCGCATCTTCGACAAGAACGATTCGGCCGCCTCGCGCGCGATCGTGCAGGACCTCTATTCGATGAAGCGCCGGCTCGTGATCCTGCAGCACCATATCGTGCCGCTGCAGGAAGCGCTCGGCAAGCTGACGGGCGGGCGCATTCCGAGCATGTGCTCGGGCATGCAGGCCTATTTTCGCGACGTCTACGACCACCTCGAACGGATCGTCCGGACCATCGAGGGACGCCGCGAAATCGTCGTGACCGCGGTGCAGGTCAATCTCGGCATGATCTCGCTCGCGGAGAGCGAGATCACCAAGCGGCTCGGCTCGTTCGCGGCGCTGTTCGCGGTGCCGACGATGATCGCGGGCATCTACGGGATGAACTTCGAGCGGATTCCCGAACTCCATTTCAAGTACGGCTATCCGGTCGTTCTGCTCGTCATGCTGGTCATCGACGTCGTGCTGTTCCAGCGCTTTCGCAAGGCCGGCTGGCTGTAGCCGGCCCCGGTTCAAGGGCGCTCGCGCAACGGATGCGCGGCCGCTTCGCCATGCACGAACAGGGCGCGAGGAAGGACGCGAGAAAGCGCGGGCGCCGGCGAGGCGACGCAAGCGGTACCGGATGACGTGGCAAAAAATGTCACAAATTGGCTAAAAAGTCGTAGTGAAAGCGGTTCCATAACCAGCGGCTCCGCATTTATTCAGCAAATGCTCAAGAAAGTCGCCGGGCTGCCGTTAAATCCGGAGATAAGCGTCATGGCCGATCGATCGTGGCGCGCCGCGGCGGGCCACACACGGGGCGACAAGCACGAGCGGCGTGCAGGATGGGCGAGGTGTGAGGTGCGGAGCAAGGCGGCGCCGCGGACACGACCTTGTCCGCCAACCCCTCGGTGCCGCCCGCGAGCGGCAAGCCAGCCGCACACGGTCCGATCGACCGCGACGAAACTGCATGGGATGGGAGTCAGCGCCGAAGCGCACTCCGATCGACAGGAGAGCAACAGGTTATGGCGACGATCAAGGATGTAGCGGCTGTGGCGGGCGTGTCGTTCACGACGGTATCGCATGTGGTGAACAACTCGCGCCCGGTATCGGCCGACGTGCGCGCGAAAGTCGAACACGCGATCCGTCAACTGCACTATGTGCCGTCGGCGGTGGCGCGCTCGCTGAAGGCGCGCGCCACCGCGACGATCGGACTCGTGGTGCCGAACAGCACGAACCCGTATTTCGCGGAACTCGCGCGCGGCATCGAGGACGGCTGCGCGCGCAACGGCTACTGCGTGTTCTTCTGCAATTCCGACGACGACCCCGCCAAGCAGCGCAACTATCTGCGCGTGCTGCAGGAAAAGCGCATCGACGGGCTGATCGTCGCGTCGGCCGGCGACGACGCGGTGCTCGCGCAGACGCTCGCCGACTCGCGCGAGCCGCTTGTCGTGGTCGATCGCAACATCGAGGGGCTCAACGCGGACCTCGTGCAGATCGACCACGAAAAGGGCGCCTATCTCGCGACGCGCCATCTGCTCGAACTCGGCCACGCGCGGATCGGCTGCATCACGGGGCCGGTGCAGACGGCGGTCAGCGCGATGCGCGTGCACGGCTTTATCCGCGCGATGACCGAGCGCGGCATCGAGATTGCGGATGGCGCGATCGTCGAAAGCGATTTTTCGGGCACGGGCGGCCATCGCGCGGCCGCGCAACTGTTCGAGACGGTCAGGCCGACGGCGATTTTCGCGGGCAACGACATGATGGGCATCGGCGCGCTGCGCGCCGCGGCCGAGCGCAATATCAGCGTGCCGCGCGACTGTTCGATCATCGGTTTCGACGATATCGAGCTCGGGCGCTTTACGTTTCCGTCGCTGTCTACGGTCGGGCAGTCGGTGCGCGCGCTCGGCGACATGGCCGCGCAGACCTTGATCGAGCGGATCGCCGAGGCTTCGTCGGGCAATGGCGCGCGCGCGCCGGCGAAGCGGCGCGTGGTGTCGCCGCGCCTGATCGTGCGGGAGTCGACCGCGGCGTGGGCGGGCGAGGCCCGGCGCGATCAGGCGGCGTGACCGTGCGTATGAGTGACCATGCGCATGAGGCGGCGCCCGCACGAAGAAGTACACCTATGACGCTTGGCACGCATGAAGCGGCACCTGCATAAAGTAACGCACGCGTAGAAAACCACGCACCAACGCACATAAATAAGACAACGCACGCATAAGATCGCCACCGCGGCAGGCATCCGGTAGCGGTTCAGCCTCGCGGCGCACAACGGAGACAGGCAAGTGGCACACAACCAAACGGCTGCGCGCGTGACGGTGGTCGGCAGTCTGAACATGGACCTCGTGGTGCGCGCGCCGCGTCTGCCGCATCCGGGCGAGACGCTCGCCGGCCGCACGTTCGCCCAGGTGGCGGGCGGCAAGGGCGGCAACCAGGCGGTCGCGGCCGCGCGGCTCGGCGCGCGGGTGTCGATGCTCGGCTGCCTCGGCGCCGATGCGAACGGCGCGCAGTTGCGCGCCGGCCTCGAAGCGGAAGGGATCGATTGCACCGCGCTCGAAACCGGCGCCGAGGCGAGCGGCGTTGCGCTGATTACCGTCGATGACGCGAGCCAGAACGCAATCGTGATCGTCGCGGGCAGCAACGGCGAAGTGACGCCCGCGACGATCGCGCGCCATGAAGCGGCCATCGCCGCCGCGGACGTCGTGATCTGCCAGCTCGAAACGCCGCCGCAGGCGGTGCGCGCGGCCCTTGCCGCGGCGCGCCGGCTCGGCAAGATCGTGATCCTCAATCCCGCGCCCGCCACCGGACCGTTGCCGGCCGACTGGCTGCCGCTCATCGACTATCTGATTCCGAACGAACTCGAAGCGGCCGCGCTAAGCGGCCTGCGGGCCGATTCGCCCGACGCCGCCGCGCAGGCCGCCGCCGC